>NZ_JAMRYM010000014.1:0-51239 GCF_023743255.1 Rathayibacter rubneri
CCCAGGAGCCCCCGTGCATCCCGCCCCCGTCGGCCGCCGCGAGCGCAACAAGCTCGAGAAGCTCGAGCGCATCACCGCTGCCGCGAGCGAGCTGTTCGCCGAGCACGGCGTCGACGAGGTCACGACCCAGCAGATCGCCGATCGCGCCGACATCGGCACCGGCACCCTGTTCCTCTACGCGAAGACCAAGGGCGAGCTGCTGCTCCTGGTGCAGAACGCGAACTACGTCGAGGCGCTCGAACGGGGCCGCACCGCGGCGCAGGGGTTCGAGGATCCCGTCGACGCGCTGATGGCGCTCGCGGCACCGATCGTCGAGTGCAACCGGGCGCAGGTCGAGAACGGCCGCACCTACCTCCGCGAGATGGTCTACGGCGACCCCGAGGAGCCCCGCCACGCGGAGGCCCTGGGCATCGTGGCGGGCACCGAGGAGGCCGTCGCCGCGCTCCTGCAGCGCGGGGGGCGGGTCGACGCGGAGCGCGCCGCGATCCTCGCCCACGTGCTGAGCGCGATCCTGCTGCTCTCGATGTCCCTGGGCGCGAACGCGGGCGCGAGCATCGACGAGATCCTGGTCGACGTGCGGCGGCAGGTCGAGGCGATCCTGCCCTGACCGGTCAGTCGTCGCGCGGGTCGGGCGCGAACTGCTCCGAGTAGAAGGAGTCGAGTGCGGTGTCCTCCGGATCCATCGGCTCGCCGTGCGGCGGCGAGTCGATCAGCTCGAGCTTCTCGCGCAGGTAGGTGATCGCCTCGGAGTTGTCCGGGGCCTCCATGCTCGAGTGAGCGACCTCGGCCATGATGCCCATGCCCGGGCCCAGCACGAATGTGGCGACCGTCTCGTCGCCGTCGGAGCTGAAGACGTGCACGTCCACGTCGTCCGCGGACCCGGTGGCGGCGAGCCGGGCCGCGTAGTGCAGCAGCAGATCGACGACGTCGTCGCCCGCGAGGAGGGATTTGTCGGCGTAGCTGATGTGCTTCATGGCTCCGAGGGTAGGAAGGCGCTGCCCGGGAATCGACGGGCTTGACCCCGGCGCGGGGAGCGTGGGACGGTCGTCGCGATACTGGAGGGATGCCGGTCCCGATCCGCCCCTACCGCTCCGCCGACGCCGCCGCGACGCTGCAGGTGTTCCTGGACGCCGTCAGCCGGACCGCCTCCGCCGACTACTCGTCCGAGCAGATCGAGGCCTGGGCCCGCCGCGACGACCGCGACCTCGACCGGTGGGGCGCCGCGCGCGCGGCCCGGCCGACCGTGGTCGCCCTCGACGGCGTCGAGGTCGTCGGCTTCTCGGACGTCGACGCGGAGGGCTGGATCGACATGCTGTTCGTCGCGCCGGACCACGGTCGACGGGGTGTCGCGTCAGCGCTCCTGGCGCATGTCGAGGCGCTCGCGCGCGCTCAGGGCGCGGTCGAGCTCGGGACCGACGCGAGCCTGACCGCGCAGCCCGTCTTCGAGCGGCACGGCTTCACCGTCGTGGCGCGGCAGCATCCGGTGCGCGGAGGAGTGGCTCTCGTGAACCACCGGATGCGGAAAGCGCTCGTCTGACGGGCGCGGCAGGCGGCTCGCGACGGGTGCTGCGAGGAGGAGGACGGTCAGGGCCGCGCCCTCGGTGCCCGCTCGTGTCACGCCTCCGATCGGCGCAGCCGCACCAGCACCGGGAGCAGCAGCAGCGCCAGCACCCCGCCGCCGAGCGAGAGCGCGGCGTAGCCCGGTCCGGCGACGACGACGCCCGACAGCACGCCGGCGCCGGCTCCGGCGAGCGCGATCAGCACATCGAGCGTGCCCTGGGTGCGCGCGCGGTCCTGCACGACGGTCCCGGCGACGACGAGCGCCGTGCCCGAGATCAGCCCGAGGTTCCAGCCGAGCCCCAGGAGGACGAGGGCGGCGATCGTGCCGACGAGGGACTCGCCGGGGGCGAGGGCCGCGACGAGTCCGGCGAGCAGCAGCAGCACTCCGGACGCCGCGGCGACGGGAGCCCGGCCGACACGGTCGACGAGCGCTCCCGTCACCAGCGAGGGGAGGTACATCGCTCCGATGTGCAGGCCGATCACGAGGCCGACGTCGCCGAGGTCGTGCCGGTGCGCGCTCATGTGCACGGGGGTGGTGGTCATGATCGCGACCATCACGATCTGCGTCAGCACCATCACGACCGCGCCCGCGAGCGCCGTCGGCGAGAGGCGCAGGCGTTCGGTCGAGGGGGGAGCGGAGGGGGCGGCGGAAGCCGCGTCCAGTCGGCGCGCGAGGAGGAAGGGGTCGGGTCGGAGCAGCACCAGCAGCGCCGATCCGGCCGCGAGGTAGGCGGCCGCGGCCAGCAGGAAGGGACCCGCGAGGGCGGGGAGTCCGAGCGAGAGGGCGAGCCCGCCGAGGGGCTCGATGAGATTCGGCCCGGCGACGGCGCCGGCGGTGGTCGAGACGAGGGCGATGCTGATGGCGGTGCCGCGACGCTCGGGCAGGGCGAGGTCGGTGCCCGCGTAGCGGGACTGCAGGTTCGCGGCGCTCCCGGCGCCGTAGACCAGGAGCGACACCCAGAGCAGCGCGATCCCGTCCGTCGCAGCCGCGACGACGACTCCGATCGCCCCGACGCCGCCCGCGGCGAAGCCCAGACCGAGGCCGAGCCGCCGTCCGGAGTGCTGGGTGAGGCGCCCCATGAGGAACGCGGCGAGAGCCGACCCGAGGGTGAAGAGCGCCGTCGGGACGCCCACGAACCCCTCCGAGCCGAGCAGCTCCTGCGCGAGCAGCGCGCCCACCGTCGCTCCGGCGGCCAGCCCTGCCCCGCCGAGGACCTGGCTGAGCACGATGACGATCAGGGTGCGCCGCTGCACCCGCGCGCGCTCGAGCTCCGCGTCCGTCACCATCCGGTCGTCAGCACCTCGTCGAGCTGGTCCGCGAAGAAGTCGGCGCTCTCGATCGTGAAGCACAGCGGAGGCTTGATCTTCAGCACGCACTGGCGGTCGGAGGTCGGCTGTACGATCACGCCGCGCTCGCGGAGGCGCTCGCAGATCGCGCGGGTCTCCTCCGTCGCCGGCTCGAGCGTCTCCCGGTCGCGCACGAGCTCGAGGCCCAGGTAGAGGCCGTGGCCGTGCACGGCGCCGATCAGCGCATGCCGCTCGGCGAGCTCCTCGAGGCGCGTGCGGAGGTGCGCGCCGACCGTGCGGGCGTTCTGCTGCAGTCCCTCGCCCTCGATCACGTCGAGCACGGTCAGACCGATGACGGAGCTGACGGGGCTGCCGCCGGCGGAGGAGAAGAAGTAGCCCTGCGAGCGGTATCGCTCGGCGATCTCCCGGGTCGTGATCACGGCTCCGAGCGGGTGCCCGTCGCCCATCGCCTTGGCCACGGCCACGACGTCGGGCACGACGCCCTGCTGCTCGAAGCCCCAGAACCAGTCGCCGAGGCGTCCGTAGCCGACCTGCACCTCGTCGGCGATGCAGAGGCCGCCGTGCGCGCGGACCGCCGCGTAGACCGCGTCCAGGTAGCCGTCGGGCAGCGGGATGCCGCCCGCATTGCCGTAGTAGGCCTCGGCGATGAACGCGCCGGGCGGCGTGCCCTCGGCGGCGAGCGCCTGGATCCGCGCCACCGCCTCCTCGGCGTAGCGGAAGACGTCGTCGCCGCGGTGGAGGCCGCGGTAGCTGTTCGGGGCGTCGAGGGTGTGCACCCAGGGCGGGCGCGTCCCGAGGGCGTCGGGGTTGTCGGCGACGGAGGTCGAGACGGCGTCCGAGAGCGCCGTCCAGCCGTGGTACGCCTCGCGCACGGCGAGCACGTCGTCGCGACCGGACCACGCGCGCCCGATGCGCAGCGCGAGATCCGCGGCCTCCGATCCGCTGTTCACGAGCAGCACGGTGTCGAGCCCGTCGGGCAGCAGTCCCGCCAGCCGCTCGGCGAACTCGCCGATCGCCGGGTACGAGAAGCGCGAGTTCGTGTTGAGCAGCCGCCACTGCCGCGCGACGCGCTCGGCCAGCAGCGGGTGCCCGTGGCCGATCGACGTGACGTTGTTGAGCACGTCGAGGTGCACGCGTCCGGAGTCGTCCACGAGGTGCTCGCGCCAGCCGCGGAGCATCGTCGGCGGCTCCTCGAAGTAGTGCTCCTGCACGTCGGCCAGGTGCGCCAGCCGGCGGGGGAGGACCGCGGCGTCGGGGCCGGGCGCGGGCAGGGAGCGGCCCAGGAGCAGGGGAGTGGGGTCGAGCACGACGTCGAGCCAGGCGTCGGCCCACGACCCTCGCGCGAAGAGCGGCGGCTCGACCTCCTCGAGCGCACGGGGGAGGGCCTGCGCGCGGACCGTCGAGGCGACGCGCCCGAGGCGCTCGCCCGCCGTGAGAGCCGTGCCGACCGCCGGCGCGTCCTCGACCCCCTCGAGACGGAGCAGCACCGACTCCCCGCGCAGGACGAGCGTGCCGGGGCCGCCCTCGACCACCTCCGCGTCGCAGGGCGCGGCCAGCTCGGCGGGCTCGGCCAGGTGGAGCTCGACGTGCAGGGCGACGGTCTCGGGCTCGTGCGCCGAGTGCGGCCGCGCGCGGGTGAGGCGGCGCTCGCCGTGGCGGAGCACCGCGGCCGGCGCGTGCTGCAGAGCCTCGGCGACGAGGGCCTCCTCGAGGCCCGGGTCGAGCCAGCGACCCTCGTCGAGCGCGGGGCTCTCGGGTGAGAGGTCGATCACGGCGGCCTCGATGGCGAGCGCGGGCACAGTCGTCCTGACGGGCGTCCGAGCGGCGCTGCGGCCGAGCGCGCGGCGCACGAGCGCCTGCAGCACGGGCAGGGGAGCCGCGGCCGCCCGCTCCAGGATCAGCTGCTCGTGCTCGAGGTTCTCGCGCGCGTACTCGTTGCCCGGGTCGCCCGCGAGGACGTCGTGAGCGCTCACCACCAGCACGGCCGCCCGCAGCACGACGAGCGGCCAGAGCGCCTCCGCCTCGGCGTCCGACAGCGGCCGGACGGCGTCGTAGGCGACCGCCGCCCGCAGCACCGAGGCGGCGTCGGCGTCGGCGTGGTGCAGGAGCGACGAGAGCGTGACCGCCAGCTCGCCGACGGCCCATCCCGCGCCGAGGTCGCCGAAGTCGATGACGCCGTCGGGCACCGCGCCCGCACCGACCACCACGTTGTCGTCCGTGAGATCACCGTGCACGAGCTGCACGGGCAGCGCCGCGGCGAGCGGAGCGACGACCGCCAGCGCCTCCCGGGTCGCCGAGCGGAGGAGCCGGCCGGCTCGCCGCGGCACGCGCCCGATCAGCGCGCTCACGACCTCTCCGCCGCGCCGCAGATCCCACTGTCCGGGCTCCTCGAGGCCGTCGAGCGGATGCGCTTCGAGAGCGGTGTCGAGGCGCGCCGCGAGCTCTCCCATCGCGCGGACGACCGCGGGGGAGAGGTACCCGGAGCCGGACAGCGTGCGACCCGGTACGAACTCGAGCACTCGCGCCGTGCAGTCCGCGTCGCCGAGCCGCAGCTCCTGCAGCACCCGGCCCTCCCGATCGGCGAGCGCGCGCGGAAGTCGGAGCCCCGGCAGCTCGTCGGCGAGTCGCGCGACCGCCTCCGTCTGCGCCGCGACCACTGCGCGCGGAGTCGCCGGGTTGGCGACTTTGAGCAGCAGTCGGCGCCCGTCGGCCTCGACGAGCACGTTGCGGTCCTGATTGCTCCCCAGCTCGTGCAGTGCTCCCTCGATCCCGTACCGCTCCCGGAGCAGATCGCGAGCGCGGTCGTGATCGAGCGCGGGCGGAGGCGGCGGGGCGACGGAGGAGGCGGGTTCGACCTTCATGGCGTGGTCCTGTCGTGCGGAGGGCTCGGGTGCGTCCATGATCCTCCCTCACGCGCCGGCGTCGAGCGCGAACGGGCGAGGGTCGGTCCTGCGGAACCTCTGCGGGGAGGCGAGCTCAGCCGCCGTCGTGCGCGACGACCGCTCTCAGCAGACGTTCCCTCCGCCGACCGACCCGGTCAGACCGCGTACGCCGCCGGGTCGAAGCGCCCGAGCTCCTCGCGGAAGGCGAACGCGAAGTCCGGCCACAGCAGCGTCAGCCGCTTCGAGTCGGGGTCGACGTACCAGCTCTCGCAGCCGCCGTTGGTCCAGACGGTGTCGGCGCTGAGCGCGTCGATCCGGGCGACGGAGGCGGCCTCGGCCTCCGCGGTCACCTCGAGCGCACGGGCGCCCGAGCGGTCGCGGTGGTCCAGGGCGGCGAGCACGTAGGCCAGCTGCGACTCGATCATGTGCACGGCCGAGTTGTGGCCGAGACTCGCGTTGGGGCCGTTGACCACGAACAGGCTCGGGAACCCGTGCACGGCCGTCGACGCGTGGGCCTGCATCCCGTCTGCCCAGTGCTCGGCGAGCAGCCGGCCGCCGCGTCCCCGGATCCGGCGCGCGAAGGGCGGCCTCGTCGAGTGGAACCCGGTCGCGAACACGAGGACGTCGACCTCGTGCGGGCGAGCGTCCTCCCCGATCACCGCCGAGCCCTCCACGCGGCGCAGCGGACCCGGCACGACGCGCACGTGCTCCCGCGTCAGCGCCGGGTAGTAGTCGTCCGAGAGCAGCACCCGCTTGCAGCCGATCTCGTAGTCGGGTGTCAGCACGGCCCGGAGCGACGGATCCGCGACCTGCGCCGCGAGGTGACCGAGGGCCTCATCGCGGAGGCGGTCGATCGCGGCCGGCACCCCGACCCGACCGGCGAAGCCGAGCTCCGCGCGCCAGAACAGCTCCTCCCGGAGGCGCTGCACCGCGCCCGGCACCCGGGCCAGCGAGCGCCGCTCGGCGGGAGGGTACTCGCGGTTCCGTCGCGGCACCACGTACGGCGCCGACCGCTGGAAGAGCACCACCTCGGCCGCCCGCTCCGCGAGGTGCGGCACGATCTGCACCGCGGAGGCACCCGACCCGACGATGCCCACGCGCGCTCCGTCGAGGTCGACGTCGTGCCGCCAGCGCGCGGAGTGGAACGCGGACCCCGTGAAGGAGGAGAGCCCCGGGACGCTCGGCAGACGCGGCTCCGACAGCCGCCCCGCGCAGACCACGAGCACGGCGGCCGACCAGTCGCCGCGCGACGTCCGCACGTCCCACCGCTCCGACTCCTCGTCGAACTCCATCCCGAGCACGTCCGTGCCCAGGTGCAGGTGCGGCTCGAGGCGCTCGCGCACGACCACGCCCTCCAGGTAGGCCTGGATCTCGGCGCCCGGGGCGTAGAACGCCGACCAGTCCGGCTCCGGTGCGAACGAGTAGGAGTAGAGGTGCGACGGGATGTCGCACGAGACGTTGGGGTAGTGGTTGTCGCGCCAGGTGCCCCCGACGCGGTCGGCGCGCTCGAGCACCGCGAACGAGGCGCCGCCGCGGCGGGTGAGCAGCGCCGCGGCTCCGATGCCGGCGAAGCCCGCGCCGACGACGAGGACGTCGACCTCGACGGCCATCAGACGCTCATCCGAGGCAGCGCGCTGCCCGCCGCGTCCCGCGAGGGATCGGCGAGGAAGTGCTCGAGCAGGGCCAGCAGCTCGGCAGGGCGCTCGGCGAGCACCGCGTGGCCCGCCTCGATCTCCGCCCAGCGGGCGTCGTCGATCGTCCCGAGCAGCGCCTGCGCGCCCTCGATCCCGACGACGGAGTCGGCCGTGCAGCCGACGACGAGGGCCGGGATCGCGAGCCCCGCGGCCGCCTCGCCGGCATCGGCGCGAGCCGCCGCCGCCAGCAGCGCTCCCGCCTCCGGTCCGAAGGGAGGGGTCCGCTCCGGGCCCAGCTCGGCGAGCGAGCGCACCGCGACCAGGCGCGAGAGGTCCGCGCGCGCCGCCGCATCCAGCGACTCCCACAGCCGCGCGGTGGCGATCAACCGCTCCGTCGGCCGCGTCCAGCCGGCGATCAGAGCGAGGGCCCGCACCCGCGGATCCGCGCCCGCCGCGATCGCGACCGCAGCGCCGAGGGAGTGGCCGACCACGACGGCCTCGTCGGCGCCGAGCAGATCGAGCACGGCCGAGACGGCGCGCGGCCCGTCGCGCCACGGGTCCTCGAGGTCCAGGAGCTCCAGCGCGGCGACCCTCCGCCGCCGTGCGAGCATCGGCAGCAGGAGCTCCCCGTCGGCTCTCGCCCCGCGTCCCGGCCCCGTCAGCAGCACGACGACCGGGCCGTCGCCGGCCGTCCACACGCGCACCGGGCGGTCGCCCAGGAGCACCCGCGACTCCGTCACGAGCGAGGCCTGCCGATCGAGGAACGCCTCGCGGCGGGTCATGACGCGCGTCGCGCCAGCGGGAGCCGCACCCGAACGGGTCCCGACGCCGCAGGGGCGGTCCGCGGCACGGCGCGAGACGGGTCGACGACGCCGTAGTCGGTCGTCCGCTGCCGCCACTCGCGCCCGATCTCGCGCATCAGCCGGTCGACCGTCGCGACGTCGAGCGAGCGGTGCGCCTCGGCGCCCGACTCCGGTCGCAGGGCGCTGTCGAGCAGCAGCCCGCCCAGATCGTCCGCGCCGCCGCGCAGGAGCACCTGCGAGGCGTGCAGCCCGAGCTTCGTCCACGCCGTCTGCAGGTGGTGGATGCGGCCGTGCAGGAGGAGGCGGGCGACGGCGTGCACCGCGCGCGTCTCGCGCAGCGTCGGCCCGCCGCGGGTGAGGGCCACGACCTCGGCGGGCGCCTCCGCCGGCACGAACGGCATGGCGATGAACTCGGTGAACCCGCCCGTCTCGTCCTGGATCGCGGCGAGCGCGCGCAGGTGCGCGATCTGCTGCCGAGGTGTCTCGACGTGCCCGTAGACCATCGTGGCGGTGGAGCGCAGGCCGTGGCGGTGCGCGGTCGTGACCGCCTGCGTCCACTCGGCGGCACTCGGGTCGGTACCCCGGCTCAGGATCGCGCGGACGCCGTCGTCGAGGATCCGCGCGGCCGTCCCCGGCACGCTCGAGACGCCCGCCTCCCGCAGCGCGTCGAGCATCTGCGGCACGGTGCGGCCCGACCGCGCGGCGGCGTCGCGGATCTCGGCCGGCCGGAACGCGTGCAGGTGCAGTGAGGGCTGCCGCTCGTGCAGAGTGCGCGCGATGAGCAGGAGGTCGTCGCCGGGGAGTCCCGGTGCGAGCGCCCCCTGCAGGCACAGCTCGGTCGCGCCGAACGAGACGGCCTCGTCGGCGAGCTCGCGCAGCGCGTCCTCGTCGAGCCCCGAGCGCCAGAGCGAGGTGTCGACGTTCATGTTCGCGACGACCGAGACGGTGTCGCCGACCGCCCCGCGGCGGACGTCGTCGGCCAGGGCGGCGAGCGCCTCGAGGTCGTCGCCGTCCGCCGCCAGCAGCGCCTCGTAGTCGGAGTCGTCAAGGCCAGCCGGGTCGGCCGCGGCCCGCTCGAGCACGGGCGCGAGAGCGGCGGACGGCACCCGGCGGGCGGGCGCCTCGAGCTCCTCGCGGTACGGCCGGGGGAGCACGGAGGCCGCCTCGTCGGCGAGCCACGACTCCGGATCGGCGAGCGCCCGAACGTAGGGCGCGACCCGCGGATCGATCCACGTCGCCGCGTCGCGCAGGTACTGCGGGTGCGCGGTAAGGCGCTCGCGGAGCCGGTACCCGGCCGCCGCCGTGAGCCGCGCGAGATCGTCGATGTTCGGCCAGGGCCGCTCCGGATTCACGTGGTCCGCGGTCAGCGGGCTCACGCCGCCCCAGTCGTCGATCCCCGCTCGGATCAGCAGCCCGAGCTCCTGCTCGTCGGTGAGGTTCGGCGGGGCCTGGATCGTGACGTCGGCGCCCATGACCAGTCGCGCGACGGCCACGTTCGCCACGTACTCCTGCAGCTCGAGGTCGACCTCGTTCTGCATCGCCGTGCGCGGCTTCGCGCGGAAGTTCTGCACGATGCACTCCTGCACGTGGCCCCAGCGCTCGTGCGACTCCCGGATGGCGAACAGCGCGTCCGCCCGCTCCGCGTCGTCCTCGCCGATGCCCAGGAGCACGCCGGTCGTGAACGGCACGCGGCTGCGGCCGGCGTCGTCGAGCACGCGCAGGCGCAGCGCCGGGTCCTTGTCGGGCGAGCCGTAGTGCACTCCGCCCTTCTCGGACCAGAGGCGCGTCGCGGTGGTCTCGAGCATCATGCCCATGGACGGCGCGACCGGGCGCAGCCGCTGCAGCTCCGCCCACGACATCACTCCGGGATTGAGGTGCGTGACCATGCCGGTCTCGCTCATCACGAGCACCGCCATCGCCCGCACGTACTCGAGCGTCGAGGAGTAGCCGTGCTCGGCGAGCCAGGCGCGGGCGACGGGCCAGCGGTCCTCCGGGCGGTCGCCGAGGGTGAACAGGGCCTCCTTGCAGCCCAGCGCGGCTCCCGCGCGGGCCACCTCGAGGATCTCCTCCGGCTCCATGAACGTCGACTCGCGCTTGGCCAGGAGGCCCCCGGGGGTCTCGACGAAGACGCAGTAGTGGCAGCGGTCGCGGCAGAGCTTGGTCAGCGGCACGAAGACCTTGCGCGAGTAGGTGATCACGTCCGGCCGACCTCGGCGGGCGAGGCCCTCGTCGCGGAGGGCGCCCGCCGCGGCGAGCAGCAGCTCGAGGTCGTCGCCGCGCGCTCCGAGCAGGAGCTCGGCGCTCGCCCGGGTGATCGGCTCCCCGTGCGCGAGGCGGTCGAGGACGGTGGCCGTGGGGGAGGTCATGCGGGTGGCGGCTCTTCCGGAGGGGTCGGTCGGCGCGGGGCCGGCGGTCGGTGCGGTGCTCAGAGCGCGCGCAGTCGCGGCGCGAGGTCGCGCTCGAACGCGTCGAAGAAGCGCTGCTGGTCGTCGCCGGGGGCGTGGAAGACCAGATGGGTGAAGCCCGCGTCGACGTAGGGCTTGATCTGCGCCACCGTCTCGTCGGGGTCGGAGCCCACGATCCAGCGCTTGGCCACCTGCTCGATCGGCAGCTCGTCGGCGGCCCGCTCCATGTCGACCGGGTCGGTCAGCGAGTGCTTCTGCTCGGGAGTGAGCGACAGCGGCGCCCAGAAGCGCGTGTTCTCGAGTGCGAGCGCGGGATCGGGGTCGTACGAGAGCTTGATCTCGATCATCCGGTCCAGCGTCGAGGAGTCGCGTCCGCCGGCCGCGGCGCCCTCCTCGACCGCGGGGAGCAGCTTCTCGGTGTAGAGCTCCATGCCCTTGCCCGAGGTGCAGATGAAGCCGTCGCCGGCGCGACCGGCGTACTTCGCCACGACAGGGCCGCCCGCGGCGATGTAGACGGGCACGCCGCTCTCGGGCTTGTCGTAGATCGACGCCTCGTGGGTGGAGTAGTACTCGCCGTCGAACGAGACGCGGTCGCCCGCCCAGAGCGCGCGCATCAGGCGCACGGCCTCGCGCAGGCGGGCGAAGCGCTCCTTGAAGTCGGGCCAGGTCTGCTCGCCCGCGCCCTGGTAGCCGGTTGCGATCTCGTTGAGCGCCTCGCCCGTGCCGACGCCGAGCATGATGCGGTCCGGGTAGAGGACGCCGAGGGTGCCGAACGCCTGCGCGATCACGGCAGGGTTGTAGCGGTAGTGCGGCGTCATGACGGAGGTGCCGAGCCGGATGGTCGAGGTGCGCTCACCGGCGGCGGCGAGCCACGCGAGCGAGAACGGGGCGTGGCCGCCGGTGTGGCGCCAGGGCTGGAAGTGGTCCGAGACCACCGCGCTCTCGAATCCGTGCCGCTCGGCCGCGACGGCGAGCTCGACGAGCTCCCGTGCACCGAACTGCTCCGCCGACGCCTTGTACCCGAGCGTGATCGTCATCTGCAGCCTTCGTCAGTAGGGAGGGTGACCGCTCGCGACCGACGCCGCGCGGTCCCTCCATTCTGCGCCTGTGCGGAGGCCGATCGGGACGATCAGTCGGATGCGGGCGAGATGTTGACCATCCACTCGACGCCGTACCGGTCGACGAGCATGCCGAAGCGGTCGCCCCAGGGCGACTCGGTGAGCGGCATCGGGGTCTCCCCGCCCTCGGCGAGCGCCGCGAACCAGCCGCTGAGCTCGGCGTCGTCGTCGCCGAAGAGCGCGATCTGGATCCGGGCGCCCTCGGCCGCCGGCATCGCACTCGGGCTGTCGGACCCCATCAGCAGCAGCCCGTTCGGCAGCGTCAGCTGCGAGTGCATGAGGCGGTCCTGATCGGCGGGGTCCTCGCTCGCCTGGAAGTCGGCGTACGTGCTCGCCTGGAGCTCGCCTCCGAACACCGAGCGGTAGAACTCCATCGCCTCGCGGGCATTGCCGGCGAAGCCGATGTAGGGGCTGAGACTCGTGGGCACGGCGAACCTTCTTCCTGACGGGGGACTGCGATCGCGATCAGTATCGACCCGGAGGCGGGCGCGGGCAACGGCCCGCTCACACCAGCCCGATGCGGTCCGGGACGCTGAAGCGCACGTCGGGGAGCCACGACGCGGGATCGGGGAACGGCCGCCCCTGCGGCAGGCGGGCCAGGAGCCTGCGGACGGCTCCGGCGTCGGAGGCGCTCGGCAGCACCCGCGCGGGCGCCGCGTGGGGGAGCACCCCCAGCCACCAGTGCTTCCAGTTCACCGGCGCCGACTCCGGCTCCAGCACCACGTAGTAGTCGGGCAGCGACGCCTCGCCGCGGCGGAAGACGCCGAGCGCGGTCTCGATCTCGACGTCGAGCGCGCCGTGCGTCGCACGGTCCTCGAAGAACTCGATCCAGGCGTTCGCCACGTGCTCCAGGGGATCCGCGTCGTGCAGCAGATAGGTGGAGGCGGACGGGTGCGTGCCCGGGCCGGTGCCCGGTCGGGCGTCCACGTTGGGCAGTGCGTCGAGGTCGCGCAGCAGGCCGTCGGTCCCGGGACCGACGAGCAGGACGACCGTGGCGGTGGAGCTCGGTGCTGTTCCCATGCTCGAGTCTCGGACGACCGGGAGGCCGAGCGGAAGTCCCCGCGCGTGACGAGCCCGTGACGATCGCCGACACGGCCTCGCCGGAGAGCGCCAGATCCGGGCGCGCCTGATCCGGCAGCGCCTGATCCGGGTCGCCCGATCCGGGTGCGCCTACTCCGGGAGCGACGCCTCGGCGCGCGTCGGCGGGTTCGCGCCCGCGCGCGAGGTCGTGATGCCCGCGACCCGGGCGGCCCAGCGTCCGACGGCCCGCAGCGACGGCTCGTCGAGCAGCATCCCGTTCGGCGCGCCGAGCCCCTGGCGGAACGCCTCGTCGAGGATCGCACCCATCGCCGAGTCGCCCGCTCCGATGGTGTCGGCCACGACGATCCGCGCGGGCGACGCGAGCAGCAGGCCCTCGCCGCCCCGGGTGATCACGGCGAGCTGCGCGCCGAGCCCGAGGATCCGGGTCAGCACCTCGTCGAGCTGGACGGTGGGGTAGAGCCACTCCGCGTCCTCGTCGCTGAGCTTGACGATCTCGCACGCCGCCGCGACGCGCTCGAAGCGCGCGAGCGCCTCGGCGTGCCCTCCGACGAGTGCCGGTCGGATGTTCGCGTCGACGCTCGAGGTCGTGCCGGCCGGCAGCGCCTCGAGCAACTCGAGCACCGCGGAGCCGCCCGGCTCGAGGTAGACGGCGATCGAGCCGGTGTGCACGTGGCCGAACGCGGTCGGGTCCGCCGCCGGCGGGTTCCACGACAGGTCGAAGTCGTACTCGGCCGAGCCGTCGGGCTGGATCCGCGCCCTGGCCGTCGAGGTGCGCGCGGCGTCGCCGTGCACGACGCACACTCCCGAGGCGCCGAGGTGCTCGGCGATGCGACGGCCGCGCTCGTCGTCGGCGATGTCGGTGACGAGGGTCGCCTCGCGTCCGAGGCGCGCCAGGGTCAGCGCGACGTTGGCGGGGGAGCCGCCGACGTGCTCGCTGCTCGCTCCGTCGCGCTCGACGATGTCGATCAGCGCTTCGCCGACGACGAGGATCCGGGGTGCTGCCGTCTCGCGGCCGTCCGTGCTGGGCATCCGACCATCATGCCGTTCCTCGTGCACGGTCGCACGGACCGGACCCGCTTCAGCGGTTCTGCGCGAGCACCTCGTCCACGCTGGTCAGCTCGATCAGGGGCGCGTAGAGCGCCATCGCGTCCAGCGCCCGCCGGTGGTCCGCCTCGGAGGCGCCCGCGCAGGCGTCCTGGACGACCCGCACCCGAACCCCCGCGTCGGCCGCCGCCAGCGCGGTCGACAGCACGCAGCAGTCGGTCGACACCCCGGTGAGCACGATCTCGCGCGACTCGTCGAGCAGCGCCTCGAGCTCGGGCCCCCACTTGCCGAACGTCGTCGCGGTGAGCACGCGGTGCCCCTCGAAACCGGGCATCAGGGCGTAGAGCGGGTCCTCGTCCGGCACGAGGGCGAAGGGCCACTCGCGGTAGTACGGCACCCAGGCGCCCTGCGGCTCGGCGGGTGCCACGAAGCGGGTGGTCACCACCTGCCGGCCGAACGCCGGGATCAGCCGCGCGGTCCCGGCGGCCGCCCGCTCGAACTCCGCCGAGCCCCAGGGGGAGTCGGCGTCGGCGAAGACGTGCTGCAGATCGATCGCGACGAGCAGGCTCACGCGCGCGACTCCTGGCGGCGCACGCTCGCCGAGGACGCGACGAGGGCGCCGACGAACCCGATCACGAGCGCGGCGAGGACGCCCAGGTTCGCGTAGGCCCACTCGCCCTCGCGACCGCCGATCGGCCCGAGCAGGTAGCCCTCCCAGCCGAAGCCGGGCGTGGTGTTGACCACGAGGCCCCAGCCGATCACGGACCCGACGACGACGAGCACCACCGGCGCGATCGAGACGCTTCCGTAGCGGCCGCGGGCGTCGTGGAGCGCCTCCTGGTCGTAGTCGCGGCGGCGGAGGAGCAGGTCGGCCAGGAACACGCCCAGCCACGCCGCGATCGGCACGCCGAGGGTGATCAGGAACGCCTGGAACGGGCCGAGGAAGTCGCCCGCGAGGAAGACGACGTAGATCGCCCCGAGCACCATCAGCACGCCGTCGATGCCGGCGGCGACGGGCCGCGAGACCTTGAGGCCGGTGCTCAGCAGGGCGAGCCCCGAGGAGTAGATGTCCATCACCGCGCCGCCGATGAGCCCGAGCAGGGCCACGACGATGAACGGCAGGAGGAACCAGGTCGGCAGGATCGAGGCGAGCGCGCCGATCGGGTCGGCCGCGATGGCGTCGGACAGCTCCTGCGACGATCCGGCGAGGAGGAGCCCGACGACCACCAGGACGACCGGCGCCACCGCTCCGCCGATCGTGGTCCAGGCGATCACGCCACCGGTGGCCGCCGTCCGGGGGAGGTAGCGGGAGTAGTCGGCCGCCGCGTTCACCCAGCCCAGCCCGAAGCCGGTCATCATGAAGACCAGACCGCCGATCACGGCTCCCGCCGATCCGGAGGGGAGGCTCGCGACGGCCCCCAGATCGATGTCGTCGAGCACGAGCGCGACGTAGACGACCGTCAGCACTCCGGTGGCGATCGTGATCGCCAGCTGGAGGCGCATGATCAGCCGGAAGCCGACGACGCCGGCGATCACGATCAGTGCCGCCACGACGATCAGCGCGACGACCTTCGTCAGCACGCCGCCGTCCCAGCCGAACTCCTCGAAGACGGTGGCGGTGGCCAGCACCGCGAGGGAGGCGAGGACCGTCTCCCAGCCCACGGTGAGCAGCCACGAGATCACCGAGACGAGGCGGTTTCCGTTCACGCCGAAGGCGGCCCGGCTCAGCACCATGGTCGGCGCCGACCCGCGCTTGCCCGCGACGGCGACGAAGCCGCAGAAGAGGAAGGACACGACGATGCCGATGACCGCCACCGCCGTCGCCTGCGCGAACGAGAGACCGAAGCCGAGCAGGAATGAGCCGTAGCTCAGGCCCAGCACCGAGACGTTGGCCGCGAACCACGGCCAGAACAGGTCGCGGGGGCGGCCGTGCCGCTCCGACTCCCGGATCGTGTCGAGCCCGTTGAGCTCGATGCCGCCGGCGGGGCGGACGGGGGTCTGGTCGGGAGAGGTCATGGCGTCCCTCGTTCTCGCGCGGGCGACCGGCGCTCGCCGGGCTGCAACGAATCTAGCGGCCGCTCAGTCCCGTGGGCGCTCGAGCAGCCCCCGCAGGGTCTCGAGGTCGGCGGCGATGCGTCCGCAGTCGTCGTCCCACTGCTCCAGGGTCATGCCCTCCTGCCGGCGGACGGTGAAGGCCACCTCGGCCCCGTCGCCGTTCGCGAGCACCCGGAGCGGATTGTCGAACACGCGCCCCTCGGCCGTGATCACCCGGTGGTCGGCGACGCCGAAGGGGTTCGTCGGAGCGAAGACCACCTCGACCCGCCCCATCGGGGAGTCGGCGAACCAGTGCCCGTCCACCTCCTCCACCCGCGACTCGGCGAGCCCCGCGGCCCAGAGCGGCAGGTTCGACGGGTCGACGATGAACGAGTAGACCTCGTCGGCGGGCGCGTCGATGACGATCCCGACCGGTCGTGATTCGTGCAGCACGGTCAGTCCCCTTCCGCGGCGAAGCTCGCCACGAGCAGTGCGGCGAGCGTGGTGCGGTCGAGGATCCCCTCGACGCTCACCGACTCGCCGCGCGCATGCGCTCCCGCTCCGGGAGCGCCGAGGCCGTCGAGCACCGGGATGCCGAGGGCCGCGATCAGATTGCCGTCGCTCGCGCCGCCCACGGCGGTCTCGGTGAGCGGCAGGTCCATGGTGCGGGCGACGCGCTCCGCACGCCGGTAGAGGGCGCCGACCGCCGGGGTCCGCTCGAAGACCGGGCGCTGCCACGATCCGCGGACCTCGATCCGGATCCGCTGGTCCGAGGCCTGCAGCGCGTTCATCTCGGCCTCGACCCTGGCCGCCTCGGCGGAGTTCCGGATGCGCGCCTCGAGCTCCAGCCGCACGCGCGCGGTGGTCACGTTGACCCGGCTCCCGCCGCCGACGAGGCCGATGTTCACGGTGGTCCCCGCCTCGGGCCGGGCGATGCCGAGGATCCGCGGGATCAGCACGCCGAGCTCGTGGATCGCGCTCGCGCCCTTCTCGGGCTCCACTCCCGCGTGCGCCTCGACGCCGACGACGTCGACGACGAAGTTGCCGATGCCCTTGCGGGCCGTCTTGACCGCGTCGCCGATCGCGCCCTCGAAGACGAGCGCCGCCTCCGCCCCCCGGCTCTGGTGCTCGAGGAACGAGCGGGAGGTGAGGCTGCCGACCTCCTCGTCGCCGTTCATCACGAGGCGGAGGGCCGGGTGCGCGAGTCGTGCGTGGCGCAGCGCCGCGACGACCCACACCATCTGCACCAGCCCGACCTTCATGTCGTAGGTGCCCGGTCCGCTCAGCCGGTCACCGTCGAGCGAGAACGGCCAGGAGCGCGTCGTACCCAGCGGCCAGACCGTGTCGTAGTGGCCGAGCAGAGCCACGAAGGGGCGCGAGCCGCGCGGGCCCCGCCCGGGCGCGCTGCCCGCGAAGGTCCAGCTCGAGGCGCCCGGAGCGTCCTGCTCGCGCCGGTGCTCGATCTCGGCGGCGTGCCCGAGGCGCTCGCCGACCCAGTGCACGAGGTAGGCGTGCAGCTCGCCCAGTGCCTCGAGGGAATCGCTCGGGCTCTCGATCATCACGAGGTGGCGGACGTCGGCGAGGATCTGCTCGCGGTTCTCGCGCAGGAACACGCGCACGCGGGCCGCGTCGGCGGCGTCGGGGAAGGTCACCGTACCCGGAGTACCAGAGTGCGGGCGGTGATGCGAACCCGCGCCGGTGGTGAACCGGACAGGGGGTGCTTACGTTGGAGTGAGCAGAGGTGGTGCATGTCCGAGGAACAGGCCGAGCTGCTGCGTGCACTGCACGACGAGCACTCGGCGGCGCTGTGGAGGTTCGTCCTCCGGCTCACGGGCGACCGCCAGATGGCGGAGGACGTGGTGCAGGAGGCGCTGCTGCGCGCGTGGAAGCACCCCGAGATCCTCGCCCAGGGCGAAGCGGCCGCGCGCTCCTGGCTCTACACCGTGGCCCGCAACCTCGTCATCGACGACCGCCGCAGTGCCCGGTACGCCCGCGAGATCGGCACCGACGAGGTGCCCGAGCGCCCCTCCGCCGACCGCACCGACCAGGTGCTCGACGCCTGGCTGCTCTCCGACGCGCTGAGCGGGATCAGCCACGACCACCGCGCCGTGATCGTGCACGCCTACTACGGCGGCCGGTCCGTGGCCGAGATCGCCGACCTGCTGGGCATCGCGCCCGGCACCGTGAAGTCGCGGATGCACTACGGCATGCGAGCACTGAAGCTCGCTCTGCAGGAGAGGGGAGTGACGGAGCTGTGAGCACCGCACCGCACGACGACCGGGCCGAGGGCGACGCCTTCCGCGACTGGGACGCCGCCTACCTCCTCGGGTCGCTGTCGAGCGCCGACCGCCGCGCCTACGAGCTGCACCTGCGCGGCTGCCCGGGCTGCCGCGAAGCGCTCGGCGAGTTCGTGCCGCTGCCGGGACTCCTCTCGCACCTCGGAGCCGAGGAGGCGCTGCGCCTGCTCGAGACCCCGGAGGAGGCCCCGGCCGCGCCGCCCTCGCTCCTGTCGCGTCTGGCGGCCGCCACCGACTCCGTCCGCCGCCGCACCCGGCTGCGCATCGCCGGCCTCGTGCTGGCGGCCGCGGGGGTGTCGGCCGCCGCGGCGATCGCCCTGCCGATGATCGTCGGCGACGCGCTGCCCCCGGTCGAGACCACCGGCTACACCGTCTCGCTCGCGAGCGAGCCCGGCGTCCCGGTCGAGGCGACCGTCCAGTTCGTCGCCGAGGACTGGGGCACCCGGATCGACATGGACTGCAGCTGGGGGGAGAGCGCCGAAGGGTCCTCGCCCACCGCCCGCTCCGTCGGCTACGTCATGTACGTGATCGACCGCTCCGGGAGCGCCGAGCCGATCGGGTCGTGGACGAGCACCCCGGGCAGCTCGATGCATCCGACGCTCGCGACGGGCGTCCCGCTCTCGGACATCGCGTCGGTCGAGGTGCGCCTGCAGGACTCCGACGCCGTCGTGCTCACCGGCGCTCCCTAAGCGGGCGCCCGGCCGCGCCGCCGGATTCCCAGGTGAACCGCTCCGGCACTGAGTAGCTTCTCAGTCATGACGATCGCGACCCTCGCCCTCGCCCCTGCCTCCGTGGCCACCGCCTCCTCCTCCGACAGCATCGACCAGCTCTCCGGGCTGGTCGGCGTCGCTGCGCGGGTGATCGCCGCGCTCGGCGAGGCGGGGGGGGGCCTGCTGACGCTGATCGAGACGGTGTTCCCGCCGATCCCCAGCGAGCTCGTGCTGCCGCTGGCGGGCTTCCTCGCCCAGCAGGGACGGATGAACCTGGTGCTCGTCGTGATCACCGCGACTCTCGGCGCGTACCTCGGCGGTCTCGTCCTCTACTGGCTCGGCCACCGCATCGGCACCGAGCGCTCCATCCGCCTGCTGTCGAAGCTGCCGCTCGTCGATCGCGAGGACTTCGAGAAGGCGGTCGGCTGGTTCCGCCGCCACGGCACGTGGGCGGTGCTGTTCGGCCGCCTGATCCCCGGCGTCCGGAGCCTCATCTCGCTCCCGGCCGGCGCCGAGCGGATGAACCTCCTGCTGTTCTCGGGCCTCACGATCCTGGGCTCCGGCGTCTGGAACGGCCTGCTGATCGGCCTCGGCGCCGCACTCGGCACGCAGTACGAGCTCGTCGACCGGTACGCGGGCGTGCTCGACGCGATCATCTACGGCGCCGTCGGAGTGGTGGTGCTGCTCCTGATCGTGCGGAGCATCCGGCGGCACCGCGCCGCGCGGGGCACGGGCCGACGGCACTGACCGCGGGCGGCACCGCTCGCCCCGCCCGTTGCCCGCACGACTGCCGGGAATAGTCGGCGGCCTCTCTTGTTGATACCCCCCGGGGGTATCGGAAGGAGAGGCGCATGACGCACGACACCAGGTCCGACCGGATCGGGCACGGCCGCGAGGAGCGCGGCGACGATCACGCAGCGCACGGGCACGGCGCGCACGGGCACGACGATCACGCCGCGCACGATCACGCGGTGCACGGGCTCGCCCAGCACGGTCACGACGGCCACAGCGGCCACGGAGGCGGTCACGCCGGCCATCACGCCGCGCACGTCGCGATGTTCCGACGGCTGTTCTGGTCGATGCTGGTCCTCGCGGTGCCCACGGTCCTCCTGAGCCCGATGTTCGCCGACCTCGTCGGCTACCGGCTCCCGGACGCCGCGTGGATCGCCTGGGTCCCGCCGGTCCTCGGCACCGTGCTCTTCGTGGTCGGCGGACGCCCGTTCCTGTCGGGGGCGGCCGACGAGATCCGCTCGCGCGCCCCCGGCATGATGCTGCTCATCGCCCTCGCGATCTCGGTCGCCTTCCTGTCCTCGCTCGGCGCGAGCGCCGGCCTGCTGCCGCACGAGCTCGACTTCTGGTGGGAGCTCGCGCTGCTCGTCGTGATCATGCTCCTGGGGCACTGGATCGAGATGCGCTCGCTCGCCCAGGCGTCCAGCGCCCTCGACTCGCTCGCGGCGCTGCTGCCCGACGAGGCCGAGCGCGAGACGGCGGGCGGCGTCGAGCGCGTCCGTCCGGACGAGCTGACGGTGGGCGATGTGGTCCTGGTGCGCCCAGGATCGCGCGTCCCCGCCGACGGTGAGATCGTCGAGGGCGCCGCCGAGGTCGACGAGTCGGTCCTGACGGGGGAGTCGCGGAGCGTCGCGCGCACGGTGGGCGACCGCCTCGTCGCCGGCAGCGTCGCGACGGACGCCCGGCTCCGGGTGCGCGTCGACGCCGTCGGCGACGACACGGCGCTGGCGGGCATCCGCCGGCTGGTCGCCGAGGCGCAGTCGTCCTCGTCGCGCGCGCAGATCCTCGCCGACCGGTTCGCGGGGCTGCTGTTCTGGTTCGCCCTCGGAGCGGCGGTCGTCACCGCGATCGTCTGGCTCGCGCTCGGGATGCCCGACACCGCTCTCGTCCGCGTCATCAGCGTGCTCGTCATCGCCTGCCCGCACGCCCTGGGCCTCGCGATCCCGCTCGTGGTGTCGATCGCGACCGAGAAGGCGGCCCGCGCCGGCATCCTCGTCACCGACCGCGCCGCTCTCGAGGCCATGCGCTCCGTCGACACCGTGCTCTTCGACAAGACCGGCACGCTCACGCTCGGCCGTCCGGAGGTCGTCGAGGTCCTCGGCGGGTCCGAGACCCTCGCCCTGGCGGCCGCCGTCGAGCACGAGAGCGAGCATCCGCTGGCCGTCGCGATCGTCCGGGCGGCGGGGGAACCGCACCTGCGCGCCGCAGGCTTCGAGACCCGGGGCGGCATCGGAGTCGCGGCGATGGTCCGTGGCGACCGCGTGGCCGTCGGCGGCCCGGCACTTCTCGCCGAGCTCGGCCTCGAGCCGCTGCGCGAGAGCGCCGAGGCGTCCGAGCGCGGCGCGACCGTCCTGCACGTGCTCCGCGACGACGCGATCGTCGGCGCACTCGTGCTCGAGGACGCCGTGCGACCGGAGTCGGCGGAGGCGATCGCCGCGCTGCAGCGCGAGGGTGTCCGGGTGGCGCTCGTCACCGGCGACGCCGAGCCGGTCGCCCGCCGCGTCGCCCGGGAGCTCGGGATCGACGAGGTGATCGCCGGAGTCCTCCCCGGAGGCAAGAGCGACGTCGTCGCGCGGCTCAGGTCCGAGGGCCGTCGCGTCGCGATGGTCGGCGACGGAGTGAACGACGCCCCGGCGCTCGCCGGAGCCGACGTCGGCATCGCGATCGGCGCCGGCACCGACGTGGCGATCGCCTCGGCCGGGCTGGTGCTCGCCTCCGACGACCCGCGCGCGGTGGCGCGCATCCTCGCCCTCTCGAAGGCCTCGGCCGCGAAGATGCGGCAGAACCTCGCGTGGGGCGCGGGCTACAACGTGGTCGCCGTCCCGCTCGCGGCGGGCGTGCTCGCTCCGCTGGGATTCGTCCTGCCGATGGAGGTCGGCGCCCTGCTGATGAGCGCGAGCACCGTCGTCGTCGCGGCCAACGCGCAGCTGCTGCGCCGGATCCGCCTCTGACAGTCCCGGGGCGCGGGCGCAAGGCCGTGTGCGCCGCGCCCCGGGTGCCCTAGCGTTCGAGGGGTCAGCCCCCGACGCGAAGGAACGCCATGTCCGAGAACGCCGCTCCCACCCTGTCCCGCACCGCCGTCGAGCGGAGCTGGATCCTCGGCGTCTCGCTGATCGCGATCGCCCTCGGGGTGATCGCCGTGCTGATCCCGGGCCCGACGCTCCTGACCGTCGCGATCGTCTTCGGCATCCACCTCATCGCGGCGGGCGTGTTCCGCCTGCTGCTCGCCTTCACCGCGTCCCGTCTCGAGGCGCGTGTGCGCTGGGTGGCGGGCCTGCTCGGCGCGCTCATCCTGGTCGCCGGCATCCTCTGCCTCTCGAACCCGTTCGAGTCGCTCACCGTCCTCGGACTGGTGATCGGCCTGGGCTGGATCCTCGACGGCGTCTCGAGCATCACGAGCGGCCGCACCGTCTCGGGGCCGGCCTGGCTGCCGATCGCGGCGGGCATCGCCTCCGTCATCGCCGGCATCCTGACGATCATCATGCCGGTGCTCGCGCTGGCCTCCTTCGTGACGGTCGTCGCGATCCTGCTGATCGTGGTCGGCGTCTCGGGTCTGCTGCTGCTCCCGGGACGCACGAAGGCGCCGGAGCAGGCGCGCTGATCGCTCCGGGCCCAAGAGGGTCGGCGCTGCGCCGTCGGTGCACCTCGGCCGCCACCGGCCCGGCCGAGCCCTGACCGTGAGGGCGGAGGGTCCCGGATGCGGTGCCGCGACTCAGAACCCGAGCACGCCGTTGCCCGACAGCACCGCCGCGGGGATCGCGAAGGCGAACCACGACACCGGAGCCAGCACCCAGTTCGCGAGGATCGGCCCGCGGCCGGGCGCGTGGGCGCGCACCGCCTCGACTTCGGCGAGGGCCACCCGCGGCGAGTAGAGCAGCCGGGCGTTCGCCGCGATCGAGATCAGAGCACCGGCGGCCAGCGGACCGCCGAGCAGCGCGATCGGCGAGCCGGCGGCTGCGATCCAGCACGCGGCGATCACGACCCAGAGGACGAGCAGCCAGACGGCCACCGCGAAGCTGATGCGCTGAGCCGGACTCCTTCCCGAGGCGTACAGGTCGTCGGCCTGCTCGTCGATCGGCCGGCGGAGCACGCGCAGCCGGAGGACCGCCGCGACCAGCAGCGCCACGACCGCGTAGGGCGGGCCCGCGACGATCAGGATCCGGACCGGCAGGAAGTCGAGCTGCAGGAGCGCGAGCACCCCGACACCGCCGAGCAGCGCCATGCCGACCGGGACGACCAGCAGCGCCGAGAGAGGGAACGCGGGCGGCGCCTGCCTCAATGGCCACAAGTCCTGCTCCTCGGGCGGGGGATCGCGCGGGTCGCGGTCGTGAGCGTCCATCCCGGCACCCTACCCAGCCGTCGCGAACCGCTCCGGGCAGAGGTGCCACGATGAGAGCGTGAGTGCGGACGACCCCGACCTGGTGCCCGAGCTGCTCGTCGAGGATCTCGAGCGCAGTCTCGCGTTCTGGTGCGGTCCCTGCGGCTTCGCCCTCCGCTACTCCCGCCCGGAGGAGGGCTTCGCGTACCTCGTGCGCGGCGGCGCGCACGTGATGCTCGACACCGTCGGCCTCGGTCGCGACTGGATCACCGCGCCGCTCAAGCGGCCCCTCGGCCGCGGCGCGAACCTGCAGATCCGCGTCGACGACGCCGACGCGATCGCCGAGGCGCTCCGCCGAGCAGGGGTCGCCCTCTTCCTCGAGCCCGAGACGCGCTGGTACCGCGCGGGCGGACGCGAGTCGGGGGTCAGGCAGGTCCTCGTCACCGATCCCGACGGCTACCTCCTCCGCTTCCAGTCCTCGCTCGGATCGCGCCCGGCCGCGCACTGAGGACCAGCCCCACGGAACGCGACATCATGCTTCGGGACGATGACGCGGTGCCCACATCCCTGGTCTGATCGATCCCATGCCCGACCCCAGCCTCACCGGACTCGTCAGCACGATCACGATCGACGACCCGCCGGACGACTCCGACGCGGCCCTCCCGCGTCGCGGCATCGTGCGCCCCGCCGACCTCGTCGCCGGACTCACGGGAGTGGCCCTCGGCTTCTTCTCCCTCTTCGTCCACGCCATCGCGGAGTGGCAGTACCTCGGCCCCGACGTCGAGGGGGTCAGCGTGCTCGGCTGGCTCGCCCCGGCGGTCGCGGGAGCCCTCTGCCTGCTCGTCTCGATCGTCCCCGTCGTGGTCCGCGCGATCCGCCGTCGGACCCCGGAGGCGTCGGCGTGAGCCGCCTGCCCGCCGGACCGTCCGTGCGCCTCGCGGAGGAGCTGCTCGCGCGAGCGGGGTGCGCCGGCTCCGCGCGGCCCTGGGTCCTGCGCACCCGCGCCGGCGAGCACCCGTCCATCGACTTCGGCGCCCTCGAGCGCCACGTGCACCGGCTCGACCTGTCCGAGGAGGCCGTCGCGCGCATCGCGCTCTCGCTGGCCACCGGGCGCCCGGTCGATCTCCGCGCCGCACTCGGATACCTCACCCGCGACCACGCGGCACTCGTGATGACCGCGGTCGCCTGCGCCGGCGGGCACGACCGCACCGGCAGCCGGATCCTCGTCGTCGACGACGAGCGCCGCGTCGAGACCGCCCCGCCGCTGAGCTCCTGGACCTCCTGAACAGGACCCCCGCGCCGAGCCGTCCCCCCGTCAGAGCGTCGTCCGCGTCGCTACGGGCTTTCGCATGTACCCGGTTTAGGGTGTCCGTGTGCAACGTGTCGACGATTTCCCAGGAGCCGGACCGGTGGCGACCTCACCCGAATCCGGTGACCCCCGGGAGGCGTCCGCTCTCCGGCTCCCCTCCGCTACCGCCTCGCCCGGACAGGTGACCAGCGGGGAGGCGGGCTACCGCAGCGGCAACGTCGCGGATCCGGTGTGGCAGTCGTGGCGTGACGAGCTGGCGAAGGTGGGCGGCCCCTCGCCGCTCCTGCACTTCGTCGACTCGCCCCGTACGCGGATCGAGCTGTCGACCACCCATCCCGGCGGCCTTCCCCCCTTCATCTCCGGCAAGACCACCCTGCTCTCCTCGCTCATCCGCGACGAGCTCGCCCTGCGCACCGCCAAGAACGCGGCCGCGGCGATCACCGACAAGGGGATCGAGCTGCGCTCGGTCCGCGGCATCGAGGGCGTCCACCTGGCGATCGGGCTGGCGCAGTGGCGCGCCGGCGAGACGGAGTTCACCGCTCCCGTCCTGCTGCGCCCGCTGGCCATCCGCCGGTACGGCCGCGACTTCGAGCTCAAGCTCAAGGGCCAGCCCTACTTCAACCCGCAGCTCGCGCGCGCGCTCAAGCAGCAGTTCGGGATCACGATCGATCCCGAGCAGTTCGTCGAGCTCGCCGTGCAGAGCGGCGTCTTCAAGCCGCAGCCGGTCATCGACCAGCTCCGCGGACTGACCTCCCACCTGCCGTGGTTCGCCGTGCACCCGCGGCTCGTGGTGTCGAGCTTCGCCGACGTGGCGGGTGACATGCTCCGCGACGCGCGCATGCTCGAGCACCCCGTGCTCGACGCGGTGGCGGGCAACCCCGCCGCGAAGCGCTCGCTCCAGCAGTCGCAGAAGGTGGCGTCGATCATCCCGCAGGACGAGCGTCCGCCGGCGACCGACAACCTCCTGCTCGACGCCGACGCCGAGCAGGAGCAGGTCATCGCGAACATCGCGGCGGGCAACTCCCTCGTCGTGAAGACCCTGCCGGGCACCGGCGGGACGCAGACCATCGTGAACGCGATCGGGGCGCTCGCCGCCCAGCACAAGCGCGTCCTCGTGGTCGGAGCGCGCCGCTCGAGCCTCGACAGCATCCACCAGCGCCTCGTCTCGGCGGGACTCGGCGGCATCGCCGTCGGCCCCCGGACCCTCCGCCGCGACCTGATCCAGTCGATCGGCCGCAACGAGAAGGCCGCGCGCCCCTCCGTCAGCGAGATCGACGACGCCCTGCTGCGCCTGCGCAAGGTGCTCCTCGACTACCGCGGCGCCCTCTCGCGCCGCGACGACAGCTTCGGCGTCTCGGCCCTGCAGGCCCTCGAGGAGCTCGCGCGCCTGTCGCAGCTGCGCACGCCTCCGTCGACCACCGCGAGGCTCGACCGCCGCGCCGTCACCGCTCTGGCGCACAGCCGGCCGCAGGCGACGCAGATGCTGATCGAGTCGGCGCGCCTGGGCGAGTTCCGCTACGGCCCCGGCGACTCGCCCTGGTACGGCGCGCACTTCCAGTCGACCAGCGAGGCCGAGGCGGCGCACGAGCTGGCGAAGCGCCTGCATCTGCGCGATCTCCCGCGCCTGCTCGACCGCGCGCAGGACGTCATCGGCCAGACCCGGATGCGCCCCTTCGAGTCGGTCGCCGAGCTGGGCATCTACCTGCGCCTGCTCCAGGACGTCCGCGAGACGCTCGACAAGTTCCAGCCCGCCGTCTTCGACCGCTCGATCCAGGACCTCATCGTCGCGACGTCGCCGCGCCGCGACGCCGCGGAGATGTCCTCGACCAACCGCCGTCGTCTGAAGAAGCTCGCCCGCGAGTACATGCGCCCCGGAGCGCACGTCACCGACCTCAACGCGTCCCTGCGCCGCGTGCAGCAGCAGCGGACGCTGTGGCAGCGCTACGCGGTGGCCGGCACGGTCCCCGAGGTGCCGGTCGGCGTCGCCGACGTGCAGGTCGCCTACCAGCAGGTCGCCGACGACCTCGGCCGCCTCGACGAGCCGCTGGGCCGCCTCGGCTCGACCACGCAGCTCGCCTCGCTCCCGCTGGCCGAGCTGACCTCGATGGTCTCCGGGCTCGCCGAGGACAGCGAGGTGCTCGCCAATCTGCAGGAGCGCACGACGCTCCTCTCGACCCTGCGCGAGTGGGGCCTGGACCCGCTGCTCACCGATCTCTCGCGCCGCCACGTGCCGGCCGAGGTGGTCGCCATCGAGCTCGACCTCGCCTGGTGGCGCTCGGCGCTCGAGATCATGCTGACCGACGAGCGCGCCCTGCTCGGCGGCAACACGAGCGTGCTCGACCGGCTCGAGGCCGACTTCAAGCTGGTCGACGAGGCGCACGCCGCCTCGAGTGCCGAGCTGCTGGCCTGGAAGCTCTCCGAGACCTGGAAGATCGGGCTCGTGGACTGGCCGCAGGAGCGCGACGCGCTGCGAGCGCTGCTGCGCACCGAGGCGGCGACCACGCCGCAGGAGCTGCAGAAGGCCGCCCCGCACCTGTCGCGCGTCCTCGCTCCGGCCTGGCTCGCCTCGCCCTACGAGGTGCACCGGATCGGCACCGAGACCACGTTCGACGCCGTCTTCCTGGTCGACGCCGGAGCCACCACGCTCGCCGAGAACGTCGGAGCGATCCGCCGCGCCAAGCAGGTCGTCGCCTTCGGCGACCCGGTCACGCAGACGCCCACCCCGTTCGGCCTGCGGGTCGACGAGAGCGTCGAGTTCGGCAGCTCCGCCACGCGGACGGACGTCGAGGCCCTGCACGCGCAGTCCGCGCTGGCGCGCCTCGGCGAGCTGCTCAACACCGTCACTCTCACGCGCAGCTACCGCGCGGGCGGCGAGGACCTCGCCGAGCTCGTCAACCGCCGCTTCTACGGCGGACGGATCGACTCGCTCCCGTGGGCGGGCTCGTTCCTCGGGCACGACTCGCTCCGCTTCCACTACATCGCGAGCGGCCACGGCATGCCCGAGAACGACTCCGGAGCGGTCGAGTCCGTCGACGCCGAGGTCGCGAAGGTCGTCGAGCTCGTGCTCGAGCACGCAGTCATCCGCCCGCGCGAGTCGCTCATGGTCATCACCGCGAGCCCCCGTCACGCCGTGCGCGTGCAGCAGGCCGTGCTCACCGCGTTCGCCAAGCGCGCCGACCTCAACGACTTCATCCTGGGCGACCGCCCGGAGCCGTTCGCGGTCGTCACGCTCGAGCAGTCCGTCGCGCAGAGCCGCGACCGGGTCATCTTCTCGATCGGCTACGGGCGCACGCCCCACGGGCGCCTGCTGTCGAACTTCGGGGCCCTGGCCGAAGCCGGTGGCGAGCGCCTGCTCGCGGTCGGGATGACGCGCGCCCGCCGGTCGATGGACATCGTGTCGTGCTTCCGTCCGGGCGACATCGACGAGTCGCGCATGCGGCACGGCATGGTCGCGCTGGCGCAGGTGCTGCAGGAGGCCGAGGACCGGGTCCAGCCCAGCGACCGCGACGACTACTCCGAGCCGATGCTGGTCGACCTGGCCGCGCGTCTCGAGCGCCGCGGACTCCGGGTCAACATCGGGCACAAGGGCAAGCTCGCCCTCGTCGCGGCGCACGGCACCCGTGCCGTCGTCGTCGAGACCGATCGCGACGTCAGCACGCAGAGCCTCCGGGTGTCGCTGCGACTGCGCCCTGAGCTGCTGCGCCGTCTCGGCTGGCACTACCTCCGCGTGCACAACTTCGAGCTGTTCGCCGACCCCGAGGCCGTGGCCGGGCGGGTCGCCGGGCTGATCGGCGCTCCGGCCGACGAGGCGCCGAGCGCGGCGCCCGAGGCGGCGGCCCCGGTGGTCGTGGCGAGGGCGGCGCAGGCCCCCGTCTCCAGCGAGACCCAGCCGATCGAGATCCAGTCGCGCGACGAGTGAGCGACGACCCGACGACCGCCGCGCCCGCCGGAGCGGATCGACCGCTCCGGCGCTCACGGGGCGGCCGTCGGGCGACGCTGCCGGCGAAGCCCGGCACCGACCCGTCGCCGCACGACCCGCCCGTCCGGGACCCGGAGGCTCCGTCGTCGCGCCCGGACACGGGTCCGAACGACTCCCGCCTCCGCCAGGACGTGCCGCCCCACTACTGACGCGACGCGCGGCTTCCTGCGGGGGCAGCGGGCGTTTCGAGGTCCTCGACCGCGGGGTGGGCGGGTCTCGATACGCCGCCTGCAGCGGCTACTCGACCAGCAGGTCTCGTCGAGCGCGTCCCGCGGGACTGCTCGGGAAGCGACCGGGATGACCGGGTCCCGTGCCTCGAGCGCCTTCGCTGCAGCGGATCCCGCGCCCACCGGCTGCTGATCCCGCTCCCCGCACGGCGGGGCGCTGTCTGCTGATCCTGCTCTCCACACGGCGGCGCGCCTTCTGCTGATCGAGTAGCCCGCGCAGCGGGCGTATCGAGATCCCCGTCCTCAGAAGCGGGCGGATCTCGATACGCCGCCGTCGGCGCCACTCGACCAGCGGGCAGCGAAGGAGAAGCATCCCGAGGGGCGACCTCCCGAGGGTGCAGGCGTCGTGCGGAACGCGTGCCGGCGTTTCGCACGCACCGTCCGCACAACGCTCCCGGGAACGCGCCCGCCTCGGGAAGCCGACCGCGGTTCTTCCTCGCCTCGGCGAGGAGTAACGGGACGGATCAGTCGACGTGCTTGCCCGAGTTCGCCGTGGTGGCGGTGCCGCCGTTGGCGAGCAGGTCGCGGATGTCCGCGAGCAGCTCGAGCTCGGTCGGCGCCTTGTCCTCGGCGGCGGGGGCGTCGTCCATCTTCTTCTTGAACGCCGCGTTCTTGAGGTGGTTGATCGGCAGCACGAACGCGAAGTAGAGCACGAACGCGACGATCACGAACTGGATGAGGGCCGAGAGCACCGCGCCGTACGCGATGACCGTGTCGTCCTCACCGCCCACGCCCTCGCGGATGGTCCACTCGAGGGCCTGCAGCGACGACGCGTCGAAGATCACCCCTATGAGCGGGTTGAAGATCCCGGTGACGATCGCGTTGACGATCGTCGTGAAGGCCGCGCCGATGACCACGGCGACAGCCAGGTCGATGACGTTGCCGCGGAGGATGAACTCCTTGAAGCCGTTGATCATGGTCTGTTCCGTTTCTGCCGACGGGCGGTGGACCGGGTCAGGTTCCCGAGGAGGAGGACCCGGAGGAGGACGACGAGGAGGACCCCGACGAGGACGACGAGGAGCCGCCGGAGGACGATCCGCCCGAGGACGATCCGCCGCTCGAGGACGAGCCGCTGGAACCGCCCGTCGAGGCGGGTGCCGGCGTCGAGCTCCCCGACGACGAGTCGCCGGAGCCCGATCCCGACGACGAGCTCGTCAATCCGGAGGCGCGCGAGTCGGTCCGGTAGAAGCCGGAGCCGTTGAAGGTGACTCCGACCGCGCTGAAGACCTTGCGCAGCGCGCCCTGACAGCTCGGGCACTCCGTCAGGGTGTCGTCGGTGAACTTCTGCTGGATGTCGAAGGCGTTGCCGCACTGCGTGCAGCGGTAGGAGTAGGTGGGCACGGGTGCTCCTGAGAAGAGGGGGAGTGGGAGAGGGGGAGGAGGGCTCAGCGCTGCACGTCGAGGACGCCGGAGGGCGTCACGACGCCGTCGACCGGCTGGTCGTGCACCTCGCTCGGCACGCGGTCGACGAGCTCGCTGTCGAAGACGACCGCGTAGACGGGCGGGCACTTCTCCATCGAGCCGAGGGTCTTGTCGAAGTAGCCGCGGCCCCAGCCCATCCGCATCCCGCTGCGGTCGACGGTGGCGGCGGGGACGATGATGAGGTCGACGTCGTTGATCGCGATGGGCCCGAGCAGTGCGCCGACGGGCTCGGGCATGCCGAACAGCCCCTGCGTCTCGGTGTGCCCGTCGCCGACGGCCCAGTCGAGCAGTCCGTCCTGACGCGAGATGGGGAAGAGCACGCGGATGCCGTGGCTCTCGGCCCAGCCGAGGAACGGGCGGGTGCTCGGCTCGTCGGGTGCCGACAGGTAGCACGCGATCGACCTGGCCCCGTAGCGGGTGACCAGGTCGACGAGGTGCTCGGTGATGCGGGCCGTGGCCTGCTCGCGAGCCGTGGTCGTCTGCGTGCGTCGGCGCTCGCGCAGCTCGGCGCGCAGCGCCCGCTTCTCGTGAGTGATGTCGGCTGGCATGCGCTCAGTCTAGATCGGGGCCCGCGTGCGGGATCGGCGGGGTCCTTCCTCCGCTGAGCCGCGCTCACGGCCACCCGTCCCACAAAAGGGGCCGCGGCAGCGCGCGCCTCGGAAACATCCCCGACCACCGCCGCCGATATAGTGACGCCTCATGGGCACTCGAATCCGCAAAGCCGTCATCCCCGCCGCAGGTCTCGGCACCCGCTTCCTGCCGGCGACCAAGGCGATCCCGAAGGAGATGCTCCCGGTCGTCGACAAGCCGGCCATCCAGTACGTGGTCGAGGAGGCGGCGGACGCGGGTCTGCAGGACGTCCTCGTCATCATCGGGCGCAACAAGAACGCCCTCGCCAACCACTTCGACTCGGTGCCCGAGCTCGAGCTCAACCTGAGCAAGAAGGCCGACGACGCGAAGCTCGCGCACGTCAAGTACGCGAGCGACCTCGCCGACGTGCACTTCGTCCGCCAGGGAGAGCCCAAGGGCCTGGGTCACGCCGTGTCCCGTGCACAGCGCCACGTGGGTGACGAGCCCTTCGCGGTCCTGCTCGGCGACGACCTCATCGACGCCCGCGACCCGCTCCTCACGCGAATGATCGACGTCGCCGAGAAGCGCGACACCACCGTCGTGGCCCTGCTCGAGGTCGACCCCGACCAGATCCACCTCTACGGCTGCGCCGCGGTCGAGACCACCGACGAGGACGACGTCGTCCGCATCACCGGTCTCGTCGAGAAGCCGTCGAAGGAGGACGCTCCGTCGAACCTCGCCATCATCGGCCGCTACGTCCTCAAGCCCGACGTGTTCGGCGTGCTCGAGGACACCCAGCCCGGCAAGGGCGGCGAGATCCAGCTGACCGACGCGCTCGAGCGCATGGCTCAGGACCCGGCCGAGTTCGGCGGCGTCTACGGCGTCGTCTTCCGCGGCCGCCGCTACGACACCGGCGACAAGCTCGACTACATCAAGGCGATCGTGCAGCTCGCGTCCGACCGCGACGACCTCGGCAAGGACCTCAAGCCCTGGCTCAAGGACTTCGTCGAGACCCTCTGACCCGGAGCCTCCGCGAGGCCCTCCTGATCGTCGAGATCCCCCGCCGCCGCGGGGGATCTCGTGCGTGAGGGGCCGACGCAGCACGCCGCCTCCCTCGCCGATGCCGACCGCCCGGTCCACCCCCTTCGACGACCTCGTGCGCGCAGTACAGTCGGGACATGCCGCTGCCGATCCCGACGCTCTCCGAGGGTCGAGTCACCATCCGCCCCATCCGGGTGCGCGACGCCCGCCCGCTCGAGCGCGAGCTGATCGCCAATCGGGCGTGGCTGCGGCAGTGGGAGGCGTCGGACCCCCGTGGCGGCGCCGCCTTCGACGTCCGCGCGAGCATCCGCTCCCTGCAGCAGAACGCCCGTGCCGGGGGAGGGGTGCCGTTCCTCATCGAGTGGGACGGCGAGCTCGCCGGGCAGCTGAACATCTCGAACATCGGCTACGGCTCGCTCTCGTCGGCATCGATCGGCTACTGGGTGGCCGAGCGGTTCGCCGGCCGCAGCATCACTCCGATCGCCGTCGCGCTCGCCACCGACCACGCCTTCCTCGACCTGGGGCTCCACCGGATGGAGATCTGCATCCGTCCCGAGAACCGGCCGAGCCTGCGGGTGGTCGAGAAGCTCGGCTACCGCTACGAGGGACTGCGCCGCCGGTTCATCCACATCAACGGCGACTGGCGCGACCACTTCTGCTTCGCCCTGGTGGCGGAGGAGGTGCCGCGCGGGGTCCTGCGCCGGTACCTCGACGGCCAGGTGCCGCACGACGTCGGCACACCGAGCGAGGCCGACCAGCGCGCGTCGCACCGCTCCGGGCTGTCGGGGCCGCCGGACGGCGCGGGCATCCCCCGGACGGGGAGCCGACTCATCGGCGATCCGCGCGGACACACCTACCCGTAATGACGGACGGGAGCACCTCCGACTCCTAGCGTGGGTCGCATGAGTAGCGACTGGCTGGGTGGGGGCGTCGTCTGGGCGCTCGCCGCCGTTCTGTGGGTCGCCTACCTCATCCCCACGTGGATGCGCCGCCGGTCGTACAACGCGACCGAGCGCAACGCGGTGAGGCTGCAGCAGACGCTGCGGATCCTCGCCGAGACCGCGGAAGTGCCCGAGCACGTGCGTGCGGAGGCGACGGCCCGCGAGGTCGCGCTGCAGCAGCGCACCCTCCGGGCGACCGAGACACGACGACGAGCCGAAGAGAAGGCACAGGCGATGGAGCTGGCACAGGCGGAGAAGGCGGCGCGCGAAGCGCTGCGACGGGCGGCCGCGACCACGAAGCAGAGCACCCGCACGGAGCCCGGCGTCCTGCGCTGGCGGCAGACCGCCGCCTTCGCGGTGCTGGTCGGCCTCGTCGCGGCCCTGGTCGGGCTCGTGATGCTGCCGTTCGGCGGCAACGGCGTGGTGCCGACCGTGGGCGGGCTGCTGGTCGCGGCCGGCCTCGGCACGCTGCTGGTGCTCGCTCCGGGTCGCCGCCGCGCGGCTGCTCCCGCATCGACCGCGGCGACGACCGTCGCGGCGTCGCGCCGCCCGGCCGAGGTCTTCGAGGCCGAGCTGGCGGAGGACGCGCCCGCCGAGGAGGAGGCCGCCGAGGCATCCGAGGCCGTGAGCTGGACGCCGAAGCCGCTCCCGAAGCCGCTCTACCTCTCGCGCGGAACCGTGGCCGCCAGCGCCATGGCGTCCATCGACGCCGTCGAGCGCCTGCGCGCCGCGGCGGCGGAGGCGGAGCTCGCGCAGCGCGCGGCCGCCTCGGCCCCCGAGGTCGCGCCCATCCGCACCCCCCGCGCCACGGCTCCGGTGCCGGTCCCCGAAGCGCCCCGGCCGACCTCGCGCTTCGCCTCGATGGGCGTCGTCGAGGGCGTCGACGCGATCGACCTCGACCAGGCGCTGCAGCGCCGCCGCGGGGCCTGACGCCTCCGCTCGTCGATTCGGAGCCCGCCCCCCGGCGTGCTAGTGTGGACGAGTTGTTCGGGCCGGAGACGGCTCGGAAGGCACGGGTCCGTGGCGCAGTTGGTAGCGCGCTTCGTTCGCAATGAAGAGGTCAGGGGTTCGAATCCCCTCGGATCCACTGCACGATCAGAAGGCCCGCTCGGAAGAGCGGGCCTTCTGTGTTTGTCAGGGTCGGGCCAGCCCAGAGCGGGCTTCGATGTTAGTGGCGAGACCGTTTAGCCAAGTGGTGCCATCGGGTCGTATGGAGTCACAACCGATTGGCGTCTACCTCGGCTTCAATTCCTGACGGCGAGGCGTGCCTTCGGGGCGAGGCCATGTCCCCACCTTGACGGGCTTCGGCGGGGAGCGCTTCGCTACATTTCCGACACTTCAGAGTTCCCTCGCTGCCGCGCATTTAGCGACCAATGCTCGAGTGAGGTGCGCAGTACGGTTAGATCAGGTGCTTTCGATAGATTCTTCGCGGGGATTGGTTCCGGTCAGGCTGGCGCCGCAATGCATCTCTGCTTCGAGCGCGGAATTACGATATTCTATGCGTCAAGCGAAGGGGCGGTCACGGTGCCAGAATGGATTGACGAGGTTTCGGGTGTCATTCAACTAGTGTTGAATACGGTCGTGGTTGTTGGCGGTGCTGCGATATGGAAGCTGTACGTTGACAAGTTGCGCGCAACAGTAGAGAGCAAAAACGCGACAATCGAAAGTGTGGAGAAGAGCCGGGATCTCTGGAAAGAGAAAGCTGAAGGTCTTGAGAGTCGCAGTCCTGAAGTTGTCGAGAAATCATTGGCCGAGCGGATCAGGATCAGGGACGACGAGATTAGCCGGCTCACTGCAGATAAAGAGTTCGATGCCACCGCGGTGCGGGAGCTTGAAGTAAAGAAATCCGAATTGGAAAGGGACCTTTTCCGCGCACAAGGCTTCCGAGCCATGCTCGCGATGGAGGAGGGTACCGAGCTTGAGGAGGAGAAGGGGTTCGGCGCGGGCGGGGATGCCGACGGTACCGCTCGACATGTAGTCGACGGCCCTCGAGAAATCACCGTTGAACTGATCGGCGAGGTTGGGGTGGATAGCGGGCAGCTGATGGTGACCGATCCCTGTTATGTAGATACTGAGTGGCAAGATGAGCCGTTCATCCCTGATGGCAAGATTGAGCGTGACGAAGACACCCTTTTCCACTACTCCTATGACGGCGCTTGCCGTTCCACGCTTAGTGGAGGTGGTCATGGAGAACTTGCTTTCACCAAGGGCCACGCTGGAGCGGGAGTTGTCTTCTCAACGGCGTGGGGGGATGGCATGTATGCGATATATGCGGAGAAGCACGACGGGCACATTGTGCGCGTCTATGTCAATGTGGGGTAAGTTCGTCGCTCACCGATCTGGCATTCCAGCTGGCCTGACTCGGTATGAGCTCTGCAAAAGCTCAGGGGGTCCAGGGCTTCGACGTTTGCTACCGGATCCGTCAGCGCAGCGACGGGTCCGGGTCGCCCCAGTTCTCGACGGTCTGCAGCACCCAGAAGACGGTGAAGAGGGTGAGCGCCAGCGCCTCGACCAGCAGCAGCCACTGCTCGCCGAGCAGCGCCTCCCCGCGGCCGCTCGCCGCCAGCGCGACCAGCGCGACGTCGGTCGCGGCGAGCAGCCCCGCGAGCACCGCGTACGCGATCGAGTAGCCGCGCGGTGAGCCGGGGCCGCGCACCCCCTCCGATCGCACCGCGTACGCGTGCACGCCCGCGACCGCGGCCATCAGGAGGAAGAAGACGGCGGCGGCCGCGTAGTGGCCGGTCACCGCGAACTCTGGAGAGGTCGAGGCGACGGCGAGGGCGACGAGCAGCACGGCCGCGACGGCGCTGCGCACCAGCGCGGTCCGGTCGAGCCGGCGGTCGAGGGCCAGGAGCGCGACGGACGCGACGAGGACGGCCGCGGCGACGACGAGATACGCGAGCATCCCGACGGCGAGCTCCTCGGTCGCGCTCGCAGGCAGGCAGCGCACGACGCCGGCGGGGCAGCCCGTGCCCGTCAGCATCGCGAGCTCGTCCGAGCGCAGGGGCACGGGGACGAGCGCGATGAGCGGCGCCGTCATCCCGCCGAGCAGCAGGAGGTAGCGGCGCAGACTCCGCCCGGCGAGCACGACCAGCGCGACGGACACCGCGAACAGCGCACCGACGAGGACCGAGCGGGCGGGCGTGTAGTAGGCGGCGCTGATCGAGCGGAGCGGCCCGAGCGCCACCAGGTGCCAGCAGAGTCCGACGCCGAGCAGCAGCACCGCCGCGCAGAGCGACAGCCGGACGTAGCGGTGCGTGCGCAGCGACGAGACGGAGCCGTAGGCGCGCAGGGCGTCGGTCGGGCGCACTCCGGCTACTCCGCGCGCAGACCCGCCGAACCGAGGGCGAAGTCGACGTCGATGCGGATCGCCACCCGGAGCGGGTTCTCGCGGGGGACGCGGTAGCGGCGCGAGTAGAGGTCGACCGCGTGCGCGACGGCCTCGGGCTCCTCCTCGATCGAGGCGGGACCGCCCAGGCTCAACCAGCGGATGCCGTCGACCTGACCGACCGTCGCGGTGCCACCGCGGCGCACGTTGAGCACCTTCTGGCTCTCGCGCGAGGTGATGACGCGCACGACGCCGTCCTCGTAGGTGAAGCCCACGGCGACGACGTGCAGCCGTCCGCCGCGGCCCGGAGTGGAGAGGGTGGCCAGGTGCCGCTCGGTCACGAACTCGAGGCCGTCGGGGCTGAGGATGCTCATGCCGCGAGCGTAGCCCGAGGCGCTGACGGGACGCCGGGGCGGCCGACCTCGAGGAAGGCGTCAGACCTGCAGCAGCAGGGCCTCGCCCTGCCCGCCACCGCCGCAGAGGGCGGCGACTCCGAGTCCGCCTCCGCGGCGCCGCAGGGCGAGCGCGAGGTGCAGGGCCAGCCGCGCACCGGAGGCGCCGACCGGGTGGCCGAGCGCGATCGCACCTCCGTCGAGGTTGACCGACTCGGGGGCCAGGCCCAGGTCGTCGGCCGACTGCAGGACCACCGAGGCGAAGGCCTCGTTGATCTCGATCAGGTCGAGATCGGCGACCGCACCGCCCCGGCGGTCGAGAGCACGGAGGATCGCGGCCGACGGCTGCGAGTGCAGCGAGTTGTCGGGCCCTGCGACCTGGCCGTGCTCGGCGATCTCGGCGATCCAGGGGAGACCCCGCGAGAGGGCCCAGCCGCGGCTCGCCACGACGAGCGCGGCGGCGCCGTCGGTGAGCGGCGACGAGCTGCCGGCCGTGATGGTCCCCTCGGGGGAGAAGGCGGGCTTCAGCCCGGCGAGGATCTCGACGGTGGTGCCGGGCCGGATGCCGTCGTCCTCGGACACCGTCACGTCGGGTCCCCGGCGCTGCGGCACGGTCACGGGCGCGATCTCCTCGGCGAGGGTCCCCGACTCCCGAGCGGCGGCGGCCCGCTGGTGCGAGAGCGCCGCGTAGGCGTCCTGGCGCTCGCGCCGGATGCCGCGCTCGGCGTTGCCGTCGTCGGTCACCCGCCCCATGATGCGGTGGTCGAACGGATCGAGCAGGCCGTCGTGCAGCAGAGCGTCCTCGAGGGGCCTCGCGCCCACTCCGATGCCGTCGCGAGCGCCCAGCAGCAGGTGCGGCGTGCGAGTCATGGACTCCTGACCGCCGGCCACGACGACCGACGCCTCGCCGGTCCGGATGAGCCGTGCCGCGTCGATCACCGCTGTGAGGCCCGAGAGGCAGAGCTTGTTGATCGTCACCGTCGGCACGTCCCACCCCAGCCCGGCGAGGATCGCGGTCTGACGCGCGGGCCCCTGCCCCGCGCCCGCCTGGATCACCTGACCGAGGACGACGGCGTCGATGTCGCGAGCCTCGACTCCCGAGCGCTCGAGGGCGGCGCGGACGGCGTGAGCGCCGAGCTCGGTGGCGGAGAGGCCCGCGAACGCGCCGCCGAGACGGGCGAAGGGGGTGCGTGCACCCCCGAGGATCACGGGGACGAGCTCCTCTGCGGTCATGGCGGGACTCCTTCTCGACGGAGAGAGCGGGTGGAGGCGCCGGTCAGGGCACCAGGAGGATCTTGCCCCGGACGTGGCCGTCCTCGCTCGCGCGGTGGGCCTCGACGACGTCCTCGAGCGCGAAGCGGGGCCCGAGCTCGACGCGGAAGCGGCCCTCGGCGAGCAGTCGCGCGGCGAGAGGCACCGCCTCGCGGCGCAGGCGCAGCTCCTCCGGGGTCATCGGCACGGGATTGCCGCCCGACCAGGCCCGGATGCCGAGCGAGGCGGCGCGAGCGCCCACGACGACGGTGCCGACGTGCTGCGGGTCGGCGACGAGAGCGAGGGAGGTCTCGATCGCCTCGTCGGTTCCCGCGGCGTCGAGCACGCGGTCGACGCCGTCCGGAGCGGCCTCGCGCAGACGCGCCAGCAGGCCCGGTCCGTACGCCACCGGCTCCGCGCCGAGTTCCCGCAGGCGCTCGTGGTTCGCCGGGCTCGCCGTCGCGATCACCCGGGCGCCGCGCTCCCGGGCGAACTGCACCGCAGCCTGTCCGACGGCTCCCGCCCCGCCGTGCACGACGAAGGTCGACCCCACGGCGACTCCGAGCGACACGACGGCCTGGTAGGCGGTGCCGATCGGGATGCCGAGTGCGGCGGCCTGCTCGAACGACACGCCGGCCGGCTTGGCGTCGAGGTTCTCGGGTCGGACGACCACGGAGGTGCCGTAGGTGCCCGAGGCGCCCTGCACGATCACCTCGTCGCCGACGCTCCAGCCCTCGGCCCCCGAGCCGATCGCCGTCACGACTCCCGCGCCGTCCGAGCCGAGTCGACGCGGCTCCGTCAGCGGCGGGCTCGGCCGCACGCCGGCACGGATCTTCCACTCGATCGGGTTCACCCCTGCGGCGCGGACCGCGACCACGAGACCGCCCGCGGGCGCGTCCGGCTCGGGGGCGTCGACCACCTCGAGCACCTCGGGTCCGCCGATCCGGCGGTACTGCACGATCCTGGCCACGTCGTCCTCCTCGGTCAGCCCAGAAGCCGGTCGCGCACCTCGCGGCGCAGCACCTTGCCGATGAGCGAGGTGGGCAGCTCGTCGACGGGCACCACGCGCTTGGGCACCTTGTACGGAGTGAGGTGCAGGCGGCAGAAGTCGCGCAGCGCCTCGGGGTCGACGGCGGCACCGGCGCGGAGCACGACCGCGGCCGCGACGCTCTCGCCGCCGTCCGCGCGGGGCAGCCCCACGACGGCGGCCCGCGACACGTCGGGGTGCGACTCGAGCACGCCCTCCACCTCGGACGGCGAGACGTTGAAGCCTCCCGTGATGATCAGCTCCTTCGCCCGGTCGACGATCGTGACGAAGCCGTCGGCCGAGACGGTGGCGATGTCGCCCGTGCGGAGCCAGCCGTCGGCCAGCAGCGTCGCGCCGGTCTCATCGGGGCGCTTCCAGTAGCCCTGGAACACCTGCGGTCCGCGCAGGAGCAGCTCGCCGGATTCGCCGGGCCCGCGGTCGACGGAGGGATCGTCGGGGTCGACGAGTCGGATCTCGGTGCTCGGGAACGGCACTCCGACGGTGCCCGGGCGGCGCGTGGGTCCGACCGGGTTGCCCACCGCGACGGGCGAGCTCTCGGTCATGCCGTAGCCCTCGACGAGGAGGCCGCGGCTCGCGCGCTCCCAGCGGTCGACGGTCGCGACGGGCAGTCCCATCGCTCCCGAGATGGCGAAGCGGATGCCGCGCAGATCGAGCTCGCCGCGCTCGGAGGCGCGAGCGAGCGCGTCGTACACGGGCGGCACTGCTGGGAGGAACGTGGGCGGCGAGGACTTGGCCGCCGCTTTCACGAGACCCACGTCGAACGTGGGGAACAGCACGACCTTCGCACCGATGCTGATCGCGAAGGTCAGGCACAGCGTGAGCCCGTAGGCGTGGAAGAGGGGGAGGACCGCGTAGAAGGTCTCGTCGCCCTCGCGGAGCCCGGGCACCCAGGCCTGACCTTGCATCGCGTTCGCGCGCAGGTTCGCGTGCGAGAGGATCGCGCCCTTCGGCGTCCCGGTCGTGCCGCTGGTGTACTGCAGCAGCGCGGTGTCGCCGAGCGCGGGCCGGGGGTGCGAGCGCGAGAGTCGGCGGTCGCCGACGAGGCGCGAGAAGGGGATCACGGAGCGGGTGCGCGGCCGGCCCGTGAGCTTCGCGCGGGCGGCGCGGACCTTCGGCAGCGGCAGGCGCAGCGCGAGGCGCTTGGCGAGCGGGAACGACTCCGTCAGATCGACCGAGACCACGCGCTCGATACCCAGGTCGGCGGGCATCGTCGCCACGACGTCGGCGACCTTGTCCCACACCACCGCGACCCGTGCGCCGTGGTCCTCGAACTGCCGACGCAGCTCCCTCGGCGTGTAGAGCGGGTTGTGCTCGACGACGACCGCTCCCAGGCGCAGCGCCGCGTAGAACGCGATCACGTGCTCGGGGCAGTTCGGCAGCACGAGGGCGACGCGGTCGCCCGGGCGCACGCCGAGCCGGCGCAGACCCTCCGCGGCGCGGGCCACCTTCTCGCCGAGCTCGGCGTAGGTCGTGCCGGCGCCGAAGAACTCGAGGGCGGTGCCGCGCCGGTAGCGGGCCACCGAGTCCTCGAGGAGGTCGACGAGGGTCTGGGTGGGCGGTTCGATCTCGGTGGGGACGCCCTCCGCGTAGGAGGACAGCCACGGCTTCGTCGCCAGGTACGGGGATCCGGGGGTCACGGAGCCACTATCGGGCATCAGCCTCCGCGGTTGCTCCGAGGCTCGCCGGAGGGGTGACGCGGCGCCGGAACGCGCGCAGACTGGACGGATGAGCGCAGCCATCGACCTCCTCCGCGACGCCTTCGCCCGGGTGCACGAGAACGTGCACGCGGTGCTCGACGACTCGACTCCCGAGCAGCTCGGCTTCCGCGCCGACGCGCAGGCCAACTCGCCCGCCTGGCTGATCTGGCACCTGACCCGGGTGCAGGACGACCACCTCGCTCCGCTCGCCGGTCACGAGCAGGTCTGGACCGCGCAGGACTTCCACGGTCGCTCCGCCCTGCCCTTCGAGCCCGGCGCGAGCGGATACGGTCAGGAGCCGTCCGAGGTGGCGGCGCTCGCCGCCGTGCCCGCGCACCTGCTCGCCGAGTACCACGACGCCGTGCACCAGGCGACGCTCGCGTACCTCGACACGCTGTCGGACGAGAACCTCGCCGAGGTCGTCGATCGCCAGTGGGACCCGCCGGTGACGCTCGGCGTGCGCCTCGTCTCGGTCGTCGACGACGACGCCCAGCACGTCGGCCAGGCCGCCTTCGCGAAGGGCCTCGCGGAGCGCTCCTGAGCGCGGGGCCCGCCGACGATGCCGCTACCCTGGACGCGGCACCGTCGCCCGGCGGCGGTGTCCGCGGAGCGAGGACCGCGCCACCGAGAGGACACCACCCGTGCCGTTGCCCACCACCCCCGCCGCCCCTTTGATCCGCAAGGGTCGCGACGTCCCGGCCGAGATCGCCCGCTCGTGGCTCCTCGTCAACGCGACCAGGACCGAGACCTTCGACGCCGCCCACGCGTCGCGCGCTGACCAGATCGTCCTCGACATCGAGGACGCGGTCGACCCAAAGGCGAAGCCCGATGCCCGGGCCGACGTCGTCGAGTGGCTGAAGGGCGACAAGAAGGCCTGGGTCCGCATCAACGACCACTCCACCCCGTTCTGGTCGGACGACGTCGACGCGCTGAAGGGCCTCCCGGGGCTCGCTGGCGTCATGCTCGCCAAGACGGAGGCGGCGGAGCACGTCACCGAGACGTTCGACCGCCTCGGCGGCTCCACCCCGGTGCTCGCGCTCGTCGAGTCGGCCCTCGGCATCGAGGAGGCGGTCTCGATCGCCCGGGCCCGCGGCTGCTTCCGGCTCGCGTTCGGCAGCGGCGACTACCGCCGCGACACCGGCACCAGCGCCGACGCCCTGGCCATGGCCTCCCCGCGCTCCCGCCTCGTCGTGGCGTCCCGCATCGGCGACCTGCCCGGCCCGATCGACGGACCGACGGTCTCGAACAGCCACCCGGTGCTCCGGGAGCAGTCCGCCCTCACCGTCTCGCTGGGTCTCACCGGCAAGCTCTGCCTCGACCGGGAGCAGCTCGCCGTCATCAACGAGGTCATCAGCCCCACCCCGTCCGACGTGGCGTGGGCGCGCGACTTCCTCGACGACTTCGAGGCGCGCGGCCGCGTCATCCGCGACGGCAGCGACCTGCCCCGACTGGGCCGCGCGAAGAAGATCGACAAGCTGGCGACCGCGTTCGGAGTGAACCCGCTCTGATCCGAGGTCCGCGGCACGAGCACGAGGAGGCGCAGATGGGCGCGGTCAGCACGTTCCTGTGGTTCGACGACGCCGCGGGGGAGGCGGCCCAGTTCTACACGTCGCTCGTGCCGAACTCGCGGATCCTGGACAGCAGGGTCCTGCCGGAGGGCTCGCCGTCGCCCGGGGAGCTGCTCTCGGTGGTGTTCGAGCTCGACGGGCAGCGGTTCCAGGCGATCAACGCCGGCCCGCGCTTCCCCTTCACGGAGGCCGTCTCGATCGTCGTGACCGTGGAGTCGCAGGAGGAGCTGGACCGGCTCTGGGACGCGCTGACGGCCGACGGCGGGCAGGAGAGCCGGTGCGGGTGGCTCCGGGACCGGTGGGGCCTGTGGTGGCAGATCGTCCCGTCCATGCTCGCCGACCTCCTCGGCGGGGCGGATGCGGACGGCGCCGCCCGCGCCATGCGGGCGATGCTCGCCATGGACCGCCTCGACATCCGCGTGCTCGAAGAGGCCTATGCCGGCGCGTAGATCCGGGCAGCGGCGCCGCTCCGTCTCGCTCCGGCGCGCCTACCTCCGCGACTACCGCTACGCCTACGGGTCGCGCTTCGCGCATCTGCGCGACGGCTGGGACGTCTCGCACTACTCGGGAGGCGACCGCACGCCGGTGCTGCTCATCCCGGGCGTCTACGAGACGTGGCAGTTCCTCCGCCCGGTCGCCGACCGCCTGAACGGCGCCGGCCACCCGATCCACGTGCTGCCGGCGCTCGGGCACAACACCCGGCCGATCGTCGCGTCGGCGGCCCTCGGTCAGGAGTACCTGCGCGAGCACGAGCTGCGCGACGTGATCGTCGTCGCCCACAGCAAGGGCGGTCTGATCGGCAAGCACATGATGGTCGTCGACGACCTGCAGGAGCGGCGCATCGACCGCATGATCGCGGTCTCGACGCCCTTCACCGGCTCGCCGCTCGCGCGGATCGCGCCCGCCCGCGCGCTGCGCGAGTTCCATCCGCACCGCCCGGTCATCCGGACCCTGCTCGCCGAGCGCGACGCCGACTCGCGCATCAGGTCGATCTACGGAATGCGCGACCAGTACATCCCCGGCGGCAGCCGACTCGTCGGCGCGCACGAGAACATCGCGGTCTCGGTCATCGGCCACTTCGCGCTGCTGTCGCACCCGAAGGTGCTCGACCTCATCGCAGCGCGCGTCGATCCGGAGTGACGGGGCCGGGGCGGCGAGGCGCACCCGGCCGGTCCCAGGTCAGCTCCAGGGCGTGAGCAGCACGAGCGGGATCTCGCGCTCGGTCCTCGTCTGGTACTCGGCGTAGTCCGGCCACGCCGCGACGGCGCGCTCCCACCACGCCGCGCGGTCGTCGCCCTCGAGGACTCGCGCCGTGTAGTCCTTCTTGACCGGGCCGTCCTGGAGCTCGACGTGCGGCTCCTTGAGCATGTTGCCGTACCAGACGGGGTGCTCGGGGGCGCCGCCCTTGGAGGCGACGACCACGTACTCGCCGTCGTGCTCGACCCGCATGAGCGCGGTCTTGCGCAGCTTGCCGCTGCGCGAGCCGACGGTGGTGAGGACGATGATCGGCTTGCCGCGCAGGAGGTTGCCCTCGGCACCCCCGGTCGACTCGTAGAGCTCCGCCTGCTCGCGGGCCCAGGCGGACGTGCTCGGTTCGTATTCTCCGGTGAGAGGCATGCTCCGATCGTAGCCACGGGTGCGCCGTCGATTCGAGACGTGCACGAGGATGGAGCGGTGCAGGCTCCCGACCAGATCGACCGCGCGCTGATCGCGCGACTCCGCGACGACCTCCTCCGTGCCCGGTACGGCGTGGACGCCGTCCGCGAGCTGTGGGGGGAGGCGGCCGCCGAGGCCCTCCACCGCGGCGACCGCGTGCCGGCGCGGCGTGCGCTCGCCCGCTCCACGGCGGGATCCGCTGAGGAGCGGGCCCGCGCCGTGCTCGCGCGGTTGTTCCTCCTGGCCGATCCGGTCACGGCCGCGGAGGCGGAGGAGGCGTTCCCCGCCCTCGGGCTCGACGGTGCCGTCGAGCTCGAGCTCGTGCGCGCCGAGGCCGGCGCGGTCGTCGTCGCCGCGCTCGATCTGCGGCCCTACGACCTCGTCGACTCGCGCGGTGCCGCGTCCTGGTGGATCGTCTCCGACCTCGGCGAGCTGGCCCTGGGTCGCGCGCTGTCCGAGGACCACGTCCTCGGCGTCGGTGGAGCGAGCCTCACCCTGACCGGGCTCATGATCCAGCGCCCGGCCGGCAGCGTCCTCGATCTCGGCACCGGCTGCGGGATCCAGGCCCTGCACGCCTCCCGGCACGCCGACCGCGTCGTGGCGACCGACATCTCGCACCGGGCCCTCGCGATCGCCGCCTTGAACGCCGAGCTCAACGGGATCGACTCGATCGAGTTCCGGCACGGCAGCCTCTACGAGCCGGTCGCGGGGGAGCGGTTCGACCACATCGTCACCAATCCGCCGTTCGTGATCACTCCGCGCTCGCCGGGAGTGCCCTCCTACGAGTACCGCGACGGCGGACTCGAGGGCGACGAGATCGTGCGCCGCGTGATGATCGGCGCTGCGGAGCACCTGACTCCCGGCGGAGTCGCGCAGCTGCTCGGCAACTGGGAGTACCGCGAGTCGGCCGACGCCTTCGACCGGGTCCGCGGCTGGCTGGCCGACACGCGCGGCCCGCTCGAGCAGGCGCTGGAGCCCGGCCGCGCAGGACTGGACGCCTGGATCGACGGCGCCCGGTCGCCGCTGGACGTCTGGATCGTCGAGCGCGAGCAGCAGGATCCCGCCGTGTACGCCGAGACCTGGATCCGCGACGGGGGCACCACCCGCGGAGCGGAGTTCGACACCCTGGTCGACGCGTGGCTCGAGGACTTCGAGCGCCGCGGAGTGACGGGCGTGGGGTTCGGCTACGTGACCCTCCGCCTGCCCGCGCGCTCGCGGCCCCCCTTCGAGCGCCTCGAGCGGATCGACGGGGCGCTCTCGACGGCGGGGCTCGGCGGCCACCTGGCGCACTGCCTGGACGCCGCCGAGCGGCTCGCCGACCTCGACGACCGCACCCTCGCGGGCCTGTCGCTCGTCGTGGCGCGCGACGTGACGGAGGAGAGGCACTACTGGCCGGGCAACGACGACCCGACCGTGCTGCGGCTGCGCCAGGGCGGCGGATTCTCGCGCACGGAGGACGTCGACACGGCGCTCGCCGCGGTCGTCGGCGCGTGCGACGGGGAGCTGTCGCTCGCCGCGATCATCGCGGCCGTGGCGTCGCTCCTGCACGTGGAGGAGGAGGCGGTGAGCGCCTCGGTGCTGCCGGGAGTGCGCGATCTCGTGGCGACGGGGATGCTCGTCCTGCCGTGAGCCGAGGCCGTTGCTCCCGACGCGTCAGAAGAGCGTCGCAGGGGCGTCCTCGACGGCCGGTGCCGCAGGAGCGGACGGAGCCGCATCCGGCCAGCCCGGTCCGGCGTCGACCGGCTGCCGGCGCTGGTAGGCCGTCGCGGCGGCGCGTGCGCGGACGTCCGCGGCCTCGTTCATCCGGTGGTTCGCGTGCCCCTTCACCCACTCGAAGGTCACCGCGCGCCCCTGCAGAGCTTCGTCGAGCGCCTTGATGATCTCGACGTTCATCACCGGCTTGCCGTCGGCCTTGCGCCAGCCCTTCCGCTTCCAGCCCGGCAGCCACTCGGTGCAGGCCTTGATGGCGTACTGGCTGTCGCAGAGGATGTGCAGCGGCTCCTCCTCGTGGGCGGTGGCGCGCAGGAGCTCGAGGACCGCGGTCAGCTCGCCGATGTTGTTGGTGCCGTGGGACCAGCCGCCGGCGGCCCAGCGCTCGTCGTCGACGTACCAGGCCCAGCCTGCGGGGCCGGGGTTGCCCAGGGCGGATCCGTCTGCGGCGGCGATGATGCTCACGTACTGCTCCTCGTGTGGTCGGCGCACCCGCGCGGGCGCCCTTCGAGGGTAGTCGCCCGGCCGGCCCGGCCCGGCCGGTGACGGGATCGCAGCGGAGCGCAAGCGGGTGCCGGATGTCGGTCGTGGCCGTCACAGTGGAGGGATGACCAGCATCCCCACCCTCACGCTCAACGACGGCACCTCGATCCCGCAGCTCGGCTTCGGCGTGTTCAAGGTCGACCCCGACGAGACCGAGCGCATCGTCTCCGAGGCGCTCGAGATCGGCTACCGGCACATCGACACCGCGGCGATCTACGGCAACGAGGAGGGCGTCGGCCGGGCGATCGCCTCCTCCGGCCTGGCCCGCGACGAGCTCTACGTCACGACGAAGCTCTGGAACGGCGACCAGGGCCGCGGCACCGCGCCCGGTGCTCTCGACGCGAGCCTCGAGAAGCTCGGCCTCGACTCCGTCGACCTCTACCTCATCCACTGGCCCAGCCCCGCCCAGGACCGCTACGTCGAGAGCTGGGAGGCGATGCAGGAGCTGCAGGCGGCCGGCCGCACCCGCTCCATCGGCGTCTCGAACTTCCTCGTGCCGCACCTCGAGCGCCTGCTCGACGCGACCGACGTGGTGCCGGCCGTCAACCAGATCGAGCTGCACCCCTACCACCAGCAGCCGACCGTGACCGCCTTCGGTGCCCAGCACGGCATCGCGACCGAGGCGTGGGGGCCGCTCGGCCAGGGCAAGTACCCCCTGCTCGAGCTGCCGGTGATCACGGGGGCCGCCGAGGCGCACGGAGTGACGCCGGCGCAGGTCGTGCTGCGCTGGCACCTCGACCGCGGGCACATCGTCTTCCCCAAGTCGTCCACCACGGCGCGCATCGCCGAGAACCTCGACGTCTTCGGCTTCGAGCTGAGCGACGACGAGCGCGACGCGATCACCGCCCTCGAGCGCGCGGGCCGCGTCGGCGGCGACCCGAACGAGGTCGCGTAGCACCGGAGCGGGAGGCCCCTGCTGATCGAGTAGCCCCGCAGGGGCGTATCGAGATCCTCGTCTCCGGGCGGTCGTAGGTCTCGATACGCCGCTGTCGCGGCTACTCGACCAGCAGGGGGTGGGATGCGTCCTTGCCGATCGAGTAGCCGGACGAGGTCGCTCAGTGCGGGCGGGTCTCGCGACCGCACTGCTGATCGAGTAGCCCCGGAGGGGCGTATCGAGATCCCGGTCCTCCTGGCGTCGGCGGGTCTCGATACGCCGCTGTCGCGGCTGCTCGACCAGCAGGGGTGGCCGCTCCCGCTCCAGCAGGAGCGGCGTCAGCCCGCCCGCCCCGCGATCGTCACCCGCGTCGCGTAGGGCATCCCGATCCGCTCGCCCGGCAGGTCGTCCACCACCTCGGACACCGCCGCGAGGACGCCGGCGCGCTGCTCGTCCGGCAGTGCGATGACGTAGCTCCGCGACGCGAACATGTCGAGCAGGGCCGGCCGATCGAGCTCGAACGTCCAGTCGAACGCGGCGAAGGCGCGGCGCTCGAGCGCGGAGCCCAGCGGCGGCCGCAACGTCTCGAAGCGCTCGGCGGGGGAGGACCCCGCCACCTCCCCGAGCCGGTGCACCCACGGCACGCTCTCGTCGCGGATGTTCCACACCAGGGCGAGGACCCCGCCCGGGACGAGCACCCGTGCCACCTCGGCGCTCGCCCTCTCCGGGTCGACCCAGTGCCAGGCCTGCGCGACCGTCACGAGCTCGACGGACGCGTCCTCGAGCGGGATTCGCTCGGCGGTCCCGGGCAGAGCCCGCACGGTGGGCAGCAGCTCGCCGAGCCGTGCCCGCATCGCGTCGTCCGGCTCGACCGCCGTGACGTCCAGCCCGCGGGCGACGAGGGAGGCGGTGAGCTTCCCGGTCCCCGCACCCAGATCCAGGGCGCGCAGCCGATCGGAGGCGTCCGCTCCCGCGGCGCGCGCCCGCTCCGGCACGTACGCGGCCGGCGCGCGATCCGGTGCGTGCGACAGCAGCCAGTCCACCGCGTCGTCCGGGTACCCCGGTCGGCCCCGGTCGTAGGCGTCGACGGCGGTTCCGAAGGAGCGGGCGGGATCCTGGTGCGTCATGCCCCCGAGGCTACGACGCGCTCCTGCGGTGCAGCACGTCGATCGCGTAGCCGTAGCCCGCGATGCCCGCCCCGACGATCACCGCGACCGCGATGTCCGAGAGGAAGGAGTGGTGGCGGAACTCCTCGCGCCGGTGCACGTTGCTGATGTGCACCTCGACCATCGGGAGCTCCGTCGCCAGGACGGCGTCGCGGATCGCGATCGATGTGTGGGTGTAGGCGCCCGCGTTGAGGACGACTCCGGAGCAGGTGCCGCGTGCCGCGTGCAGGCGGTCGATGATCGCGCCCTCCGAGCTGCTCTGGAAGAACTCGACCTCGAGGCCGACGCTCCGCGCGCGCTCCCTCGCCAGCGACTCGACGTCGGCCAGCGTGTCGGAGCCGTACACCTCGGGCTCGCGCGTGCCGAGCAGGTTCAGGTTCGGTCCGTTGACGACGAGGATCGGGAGCATCCTCCGACCCTAGCGGCGGCGGTCCTCACTCCGCCGGAGCGAGCACGGCGAGATCCAGCGGCAGCGGCGGAAGGGCCGCGCGCAGCCGGATCAGCTCGAGTGCGTGCGCGTCGAGCCGGCGGTCCTCGTCGCTCCGCGGCTCGAGCGCGGGCACCGGCTCGGCGGTGCCGTCGGCGCCGGGCACCACGAAGACGCTCATGCACTGGGTCGTCAGCTCGAGCTCGCCGGTGCGCGGGTCGCCCGAGCGCACGTGGATCGCGAGGTGCATGCTCCGCCCGCCGGTGTGGATGAGGCGGGCCTCCACCTCGACCAGGTGCCCGATGCGGACGGGCCGGTAGAAGTGGATCCCGCCGGAGTAGACCGCGACCGCGTCGCGACCGCTCCAGCGCTGGGCGACGGTGTCGGCCGCCTCGTCGATCCAGCGCATCACGATGCCGCCGTGCGCGTTGCCGCCCCAGTTGACGTCGCCCGGAGCCGCGAGGAAGCGGAAGACGATGCGGGGCCCGGTGCCCTCGTCCGTGTACCGCTGCTCGCGCATCACCTCGTGCAGGGCGCGGCGCCCGGCGATGCGGGCGGCGGCGCCCTCGGCGAGCGCCGAGTCCTCGAGCGAGCGAGGGCGCCACTCCGGCACCGCGCGCGGCCGCTTCTCGGCATCGACCGCCACGAAGATCAGGAGGCAGTGGGTGGCGGACTCGTAGACCCCCGTGCGCGGATCCGCCTGGCCGACCCGGACGAGCACGTGCATGCTGCTGCGCCCGGTGTGGATCACCTGGGCGCTCGCCTCGATCAGGTTGCCGACGACGATGGGCCGGGTGAAGTGCACGTTGCCGACGTACGCCGTGACGCAGTAGCCGCCGCTCCAGCCCACGGCGCAGGCGTAGCCCGCCTTGTCGATCCACTCGAGCACGCGGCCCGCCTGTGCGCTGCGGCCGTCGGCGGTGGCGTCCTGGGGTGCCGCGAGGAAGCGGAGGGTGATGCGGTCGGTCATGTCGTCCAGTGTTCCGGGTGCGGGAGGCGAGGGGAGTGGACCCGCGGGAGGTGCGAGGAAAGGGGATGATCCTCCCGCGGGCCACAGGGAGCGCGGGTGTAAGGCCCGCGAGTCGGGTCAGGCCGCGTGCGGCACCGAGAGGTCCTGGGCGAGGAGCCGGAACCGGAGGGCCGCGAGCTCGGCGGTGAGCTCGGCCGGGAGGCGCTCGCCGAAGCGGGCGAAGAACTCCTCGGTCAGCGCGCACTCGTCCAGCCACGCGTCCACGGGCACGGAGAACAGCTCGGCCTTCACCGCGTCCGAGAGGTTCAGGCCGTGGGTGTCGATCGCGACGGGGAGATCGCCGAGCGGGCTGCGGCGCGCGTCGGCCGTGCCCTCGAGTCGGCGCACCAGCCACTGGATCACCCGGGCGTTCTCGCCGAAGCCGGGCCAGAGGAACGACCCGTCGGCGCCCTTGCGGAACCAGTTCACCTGGAAGACCGCGGGAGCCTTCTCGCCGAGGTCCTCGCCGATCGCGAGCCAGTGCGCGAAGTAGTCGGCCATGTTGTAGCCGCAGAAGGGGAGCATCGCGAACGGGTCGCGGCGCAGCTCGCCGACCGTCCCCTCCGCGGCTGCCGTCTTCTCGGAGGCGATGGTCGCGCCCAGGAACACGCCGTGCTGCCACGAGGTGGCCTGCGTCACGAGCGGCACGTTGCTCGCTCGGCGCCCGCCGAAGACGATCGCGTCCAGCGGCACGCCCTCGAAGGCGTCCCAGTCGTCCGAGAGCGAGGGGCACTGCAGCGCCGGCGCCGTGAACCGGGCGTTCGGATGCGCGGCGGGCGTGCCCGACGCGGGCGTCCACGGCTTCCCGCGCCAGTCGGTGAGGCGCTCGGGGATGTCGTCCGTCAGCCCCTCCCACCACACGTCGCCGTCCTCACGCAGCGCGACGTTGGTGAAGATCGTGTTGCCCCACAGCGTGTGCACGGCGTTGGGGTTCGAGGTCTGCCCGGTGCCGGGCGCCACGCCGAAGAAGCCGGTCTCGGGGTTCATCGCCCAGAGCCGCCCGTCCCCGCCCTTCTTCATCCAGGTGATGTCGTCGCCGAGGGTCTCGACGCGCCAGCCCGGCAGGGCCGGCTGCATCATCGCGAGGTTCGTCTTGCCGCACGCGCTCGGGAACGCCGCGGCCACGTGGTAGCGCCGCCCCTCCGGCGAGACGATGCGGATGAGCAGCATGTGCTCGGCCAGCCAGCCCTCCTCGCGGCCCATCGCCGAGGCGATCCGCAGGGCGAAGCACTTCTTGGCGAGCAGGGCGTTGCCGCCGTAGCCCGAGCCGAACGACCAGATCTCGCGGGTCTCGGGGAACTGGGTGATGTACTTCGTCTCGTTGCACGGCCAGGAGACGTCGTCGCGGGGGGCACCGTCGGCGTCGCGCAGCGGGAAGCCGACCGAGTGCACGCCCCGCACGAACGGGGTCTCCTCGGTGAAGGCGGCCAGCGGAGCCGCGCCGACGCGCGCCATGATCCGCATGTTGAGCACGGCGTAGGCGGAGTCGGTGAGCTGCACGCCGAGCTGCGAGAGCGGGCCGCCGACGGGGCCCATCGAGAACGGCACGACGTACATCGTGCGCCCGCGCATCGAGCCCTCGAAGTACGGGGCGATCTCGGCCTTCATCGCCGACGCCTCGCGCCAGTTGTTGGTCGGGCCGGCGTCGGCCTCGTCCGTCGTGCAGATGAAGGTGCGGTCCTCCACTCGGGCGACGTCGTCGGGGTCCGTCCGCGCGAGGAACGAGCCGGGGCGCCACTCCGGGTTGAGGGGGAGGAGCTTGCCCTCCTCCACCATGCGCGCGGTGAGGCGGTACCACTCGGCGGGGGAGCCGTCGCTCCACTCGATCGCGTCGGGCTGGAGGATCGCGGCCGTCTCGCGGACCCAGCGGCGCAGCGCCAGCGGGGCGGGCGGGACCGCGAGACGGCCGCGATCCTCC
>NZ_JAMRYM010000015.1:0-50335 GCF_023743255.1 Rathayibacter rubneri
CGGCAGGACCGCGGGCCGGGGAGCGCTCGCCCGGGTGGAACGGCGGGACGGGCCGCCGGTCGCGGCTGCGCCGTCGGATTCGCCGGTGTGCCGTGCGGATGAGTCGCTCATGAGTGCCTCCCGAGGCCTGCTGCGGGCGGCCCGCGAGGCGGATCCCAGCCTAGAGCCTCACGCCCGGGAGCCCGCCGAGCGCCCGAGCAGCCCCGCGCGCGCCAGCAGCAGGTAGAGCTCGCAGCCCAGGCAGACGCCGAACACCGCATTGAGGACGGCGGCGAGGAACGCGAGCGAGCCCGCCACCGCGACGGCGTACGGCACGCCCGCGAGATGGAGGAGCACACCCGCGCCCGTCACGACGAGTCCGACCACTTGCGCGAAGCGGAGCGGACGCGCGTCCTCCCACTCCCGGGGTGGCGCGAGACGCGGGCGGACCCGCCGGCGGAACACGACCGCCCACGGACCGGAGTCGACGCCGCGCACCGCCGACCACGCGAAGAGCGCGGCGAGCGCCGTGAGCAGGAGGAAGCCCGGCTGCACGAGCCGCGCCGCCACGTCGGAGCGTGCTGGAGCGGCCAGCGCCAGGCCGACCGCGAGGAGCAGGAGGAGCGCGGTCACGGAGGCGGCGAAGCGCGGACCGCGCGGATCGACGCGGCCGGCGGGAGCGGGAGCGGTCACGGGATTCTCTCCAGGAGTCGGTCGAGCTCGTCGAGCACGACGGAGCGGGCGGGGGCTCCGCTGAGGCGGCTGCGCGCCACTCCGTCGGCGTCGAGGACGAGCAGGGTCGGGGTCTGCAGGACGCGGAAGCGGTCGGCGAGGTCCGCGCGGTGGGTGAGGTCGACGTCGAGGTGCACGACGCCGTCCCGCTCCCTGGCGAGGGCGTCGAGCATCCGGTGCACGCCCGGGCAGCGGGAGCAGTACTCGGTCGAGAACTGGACGACCGTCGCCGCGGCGCCGAGAGCCGCTCCCGACACGAGCGAGGCGGGATCGATCCGCTCAACGGAGGAAACGGGCCGGGCGCGGACGCGCCCGCTCGCGCGCCGGTGGGCCAGGCCGAGCACTGCCGCGAGAGCGACGAGCCCGGCCAGCAGTGCGGCGATCAGGAGGGGGTCCACGGGGGAAGGCTAGGCGCGATCCTCGGGCGTTGCCCGTTCATTGCGGCATGCGTCGGGACGCGATGGCCCAGCGCCGGGAGCGACGGTGTTCTATCGTGAGGCGGTGACCGAGCAGACGACCGCGCAGCCCTCCGACGCCCCCGACGACGCAAAGCCCTCGATCGAGTTCCGATCCGACATCGTCGTCGAGCTGGTGCGCTCCAGCGCCCACGACTCCGACGTCCTCTTCGCGGCCCGCGTCTCGACGCAGGGCGAGCAGACCCTCGCCGGCGCCCTCGACGCCGAGGAGGCCGACGCCGAGATCCAGCGCAAGCGCGACCGCGGCCTCATCAACTACCTGATGCGCGACCGCCACGGCTCGCCGTTCGAGCACAACTCGATGACCTTCTACGTGCAGGCGCCGATCTTCGTGTTCCGCGAGTTCATGCGGCACCGCATCGCCTCCTACAACGAGGAGTCGGGCCGCTACCGCGAGCTGCGCCCCGTCTTCTACGTGCCCGGCCCCCAGCGCAACCTCGTGCAGGTCGGCAAGCCCGGCGCCTACTCCTTCGAGCCCGGCACGCCGGAGCAGACCGAGCTCGTCGTCGCCGAGACCCGCCGCGCCAGCACCCAGGCCTTCGAGGCCTACCAGCGGATGCTCGGCGAGGGAGTGGCCCGCGAGGTCGCCCGCATCGTCCTCCCGCTCAACATCTACTCGTCCATGTACGTGACGCTGAACGCGCGCTCCCTGATGAACTTCCTGTCGCTGCGCACCAAGCGCGAGGACTCGACGTTCCCCTCGTTCCCGCAGCGCGAGATCGAGATGGCCGCCGAGCAGATGGAGCAGCGCTTCGAGGAGCTCATGCCCCTCACCTACGCCGCCTTCAACACCAACGGACGCGTCGCCCCCTAGCCGACGCCCGATCTGCAGGCCCCCGTCTGCCTGCAGCCACCCGTCTGCCTGCAGCCACCCGTCTGCCTGCAGCCACCCGTCCGATCTGCAGGATCCCGTCCGATCTGCAGGTGCTGGGCAGAGGAATCCGCTTTCCTCCGCATCCTCACGCCGTGCACGGCCGGGATCCCCTGCAGATCGCGCAGCAGAGCGGCCTCACAGGTTCCTCCACCGCGCGGCACCACTGCACCCTCTCCACAGAGCGCGGGCCTCGCGTCCGCCCCCGCGGCACGGGCGTCGAGACTGCCTCCGTGCGCTCCTCCTCCTCGTCCGTCCTCCGCGCCGGGGGTGTGGTGAAGACGGAGCAGTTCCTGCGCGAGGGAACCACTCAGCGTCAGCTGCGCGACGCTGTCGTGGCCGGCTCCCTCGTCCGCATCCGGAAGGGCTGGTACAGCCTTCCCGGCCTCGATGCGCGGATCGAGCAGGCCTTCCGCGTCGGCGGCGTCCTCGCGTGCGCCGATGCCGCCGTCTCGCACGGGCTCTGGGTTCCGAGGTTCCGCGGGCTCCACGTGGCCGTTCCCGAGCACGCGTCTCGGCTGCGCGATCGCGACCAGCACGCGTCTCGGCTGCGCGATCGCGACCAGCACGCGAGACGGCTGCTCGGCGACCCCGGAGTCGTCGTCCACTGGTCGGCAACCGCCCCACCGCCGTGCACCCTCGTCCAGGCGCTCGAGGACTGCATCGTCACCGCCGCCTCCTGCGTCGGCGCGGAATCCGCGTTCGTGCTGCTCGAATCCGCGCTCCACCTGCGACTCCTGGGCGCGCCCGGCAAGGCGAGGATCCTCGCACGTCTGTCCTCGCCGCTCCGAGCGCTCCTGCGGTGGGCAGGTGCGCGCTCGGAGAGCGGCCTGGAGTCGCAGGTCGCGTTCCGGCTCCGTCGGCTCGGCGTCCCGTTCCGCCAGCAGGTCCGCATCGGCGGTCGCCGCGTCGACTTCCTGATCGGCGAGGTCCTCGTGCTCGAGGCCGACGGAGCGGCGTTCCACGACCCGGACAGCGACAACCGCCGCGATGCCGACCTCGGCTCCCTCGGCTACCGGATCCACCACTTCCGGGCGTCGTTGATCGACGACGGCTGGGACCTCGCGGAGGCGGACATCGTCGCGGCGCTCTCTCGCGGCGACCACTGGCGCAGTTGAGACCACTCCTCGCTGCCCGCCGGTGCCGGCAGCTGGTGCGCCATCTGCAGGGGATCCCGGCCGGTGGCACGGGTCCCAGGCGGAGGAATGCGCCTTCCTCGGCAGATCGCCTGCAGATCGATCGAGGGCCTGCAGATCGAACGGGTCCACCATCCGAGCGACGAGGAGCCGACCTCCGATCCCGCCCCCGGCCTCCCGCGCCCGACCCGCTACCCTGGCCTCGTGTCAACTCCGGAGAATCCTTTCGGCCAGGTCCTGGTCGCCCTGGTCACCCCGTTCACCGCCGACGGCGAGGTCGACTGGCCCGGTGTCGAGAAGCACATCGACGACTGCATCCGCGCGGGCGCCGACGGCATCGTCGTGACCGGCACCACGGGCGAGACCAGTACGCTCACCGACCCCGAGAAGATCCGCCTCGTCGAGGTGGGCAAGTCGGTCGCCGCGGGCCGCGCGAAGATCATCACGGGCGGCGGCTCGAACGAGACCGCCCACGCGATGCAGCTCGCCCGCCAGAGCGAGAAGGCCGGCGCCGACGGCAACATGATCGTGACGCCGTACTACAACAAGCCCACGCAGGCCGGCATCCTCACGCACTTCCGGATGATCGCCGACGCGACGGACCTGCCCGTCATCCTCTACGACATCCCGGGGCGCACCGGCGTCCCCATCCGCTACGAGACGATCCTGCGCGCGGCCAAGCACCCCAACATCCTGGCCGTGAAGGACGCCAAGGGCGACCTGTCCGAGGTGAGCCGCGTCCTCAACCAGACCGACCTGATGTACTTCTGCGGCGACGACGCGAACGTGCTGCCCGAGCTCGCGATCGGAGCGACGGGGCTCATCGGCGTCACCGCCAACATCGCGTCCTCGCCGTACCGCACCATCGTCGACGCGGTGAACGCGGGCGACCTGCGGGCCGCGACCCTCGCGCACCAGCAGCTCGAGCCGCTCGTGCGCGCCGTGATGACGCACGTCCCCGGCACCGTCGCGGCGAAGTACATCCTGCACGGCCTCGGCCGCATCTCCTCTCCGCGCGTGCGCCTGCCCCTGGTCGGCCCGGAGGAGTCGGAGGCGGCGCTCATCGAGGACGAGCTCGGCCTCGTGCGCGACATCCCCGGCGTCGACTTCCGCAACTTCCGCCCCGACCGCAACGCCGCCGCCGGCGGCGCCCTCCCCAAGGTCGCCGGAACCACACGCTGACGCCGCTCGAGCGGCACCTCCACCGAGAACCGAACGAAGAGGAGGGCGCATGCCCAGTCCCGTGATCACCCCGCCGGCGCTCGCGGCCGGCACGCTGCGCATCATCCCGCTGGGCGGTCTCGGCGAGATCGGCCGCAACATGACGATCTTCGAGATCGACGGCAAGATCCTGGTCGTGGACTGCGGCGTGCTCTTCCCCGAGGAGAACCAGCCGGGCGTCGACCTGATCCTCCCCGACTTCTCCCCGATCAAGGACCGCCTCGACGACATCGTGGGAGTCGTCCTCACCCACGGCCACGAGGACCACATCGGCGCCGTCCCCTACCTCCTGAAGCTCAAGCGCGACATCCCGCTCATCGGCTCGACGCTCACCCTCGCGCTCGTCGAGGCGAAGCTCAAGGAGCACCGGATCAAGCCGTACACGCTGGCGGTGAAGGAGGGCGACATCGAGAACCTCGGGCCCTTCGAGCTCGAGTTCGTCGCCGTCAACCACTCCATCCCGGATGCGCTCGCCGTGGCGATCATCACGGACGCGGGCTCGGTGCTGCACACCGGCGACTTCAAGATGGACCAGCTGCCCCTGGACGGCCGGATCACCGACCTCCGCGCCTTCGCCCGCCTGGGCGAGGAGGGCATCGACCTCTTCATGGTCGACTCGACGAACGCCGACGTCCCCGGATTCACGCCGAACGAGCGCGACATCGGCCCGGTCATCGAGAGCGTGATGGCCAAGGCGTCGCGCCGCGTCATCGTCGCGAGCTTCTCGAGCCACGTCCACCGCGTGCAGCAGGTCCTCGACGCCGCGCACGCGAACGGGCGCCGCGTCGCTCTGCTGGGCCGCTCGATGGTCCGCAACATGGGCATCGCCGCCGACCTCGGCTACCTCCGGGTGCCGCAGGGCGTGCTGATCGACTTCAAGAAGGCGGGGGACATCCCCGAGGACCGGATCGTCTACATGTCGACCGGCTCCCAGGGCGAGCCGATGGCGGTCCTCAGCCGCATGGCCAACCTCGACCACCAGATCGAGCCGGGGGAGGGCGACACCGTCATCCTCGCGTCGAGCCTCATCCCCGGCAACGAGAACGCCGTCTACCGCGTGATCAACGGCCTGACCAGGCTCGGCGCGACCGTGGTGCACAAGGGCAACGCCAAGGTGCACGTCTCGGGTCACGCGGCGGCGGGCGAGCTGATCTACTGCTACAACATCCTCAAGCCGCTCAACGTCCTGCCGGTGCACGGCGAGTACCGCCACCTCGTCGCGAACGCGAAGCTGGCGCGCGACACGGGCATCGCGGAGGAGAACACGATCATCGCCGAGGACGGCACGGTCCTCGACCTCCTCGACGGCACGGTCACCCGGGTCGGGCAGCTCGATCTCGGCTTCGTCTACGTCGACGGCTCGACCGTCGGCGAGATCACGGACGCCGATCTCAAGGACCGCCGCATCCTCAGCGAGGAGGGCTTCATCTCGATCATCGTCGTCGTGGAGGCGGGGACCGGACGCATCGTCGTGGGCCCCGAGATCCACGCCAAGGGCTTCGCCGAGGACGACCGCGTCTTCGACGAGGTGAAGCCGCGCATCGCGAAGGCGCTGGAGGAGGCGGTGCAGAGCGGAGTGAGCGATCAGCACGCTCTGTCCCAGACCATCCGCCGCGTCGTCGGCCGCTGGGTGAACTCGAGCTACCGCCGCCGCCCGATGATCGTGCCGCTGGTCATCGAGGCCTGACCCGGAGGGCGGGGGAGCGCCGCTCCCGAGCCCGCCGCATCCGGGGAGAGGGCGCACCGCCCGCCGGGGGAACCACCGACCGAGCAGCCAGGAGGCCGCACGTGGAGTACAGGATCCGCACCGCCCGGAGCGAGGACGCGCCGTTCCTCGCCGACATGCTCGTCGAGGCCGCCAACTGGAACTGGACGACCGCCAGGACCCGCATCGACGTCCTCGAGGAGGAGTCGACCCGCCGGTACGTCGCGGGCTGGCCCCGCCCGGGAGACCTGGGCTCCATCGCCGAGACCGGCGAGGGCGAGCGGATCGGCGCCTGCTGGTCGCGCCTGTTCACGACCGCCGTCCCGGGGCGCGGCTTCGTCGCGCCGGGCGTCCCCGAGCTCACGCTCGGCGTCCGACCCGTCTGGCGGGCGCAGGGAGTGGGACGAGCGCTGCTGAAGGCGGCGCTCGAGCAGGCGCGATCGGCCGGCTACGCCCGGATGTCCCTGAGCGTCGCGACCGACAACTTCGCCCGCCGTCTGTACCGCAGCGAGGGCTTCACCGCCGTCGCCGACCGGGGCGACGCCGAGACCATGGTCGCCACCCTGTGCTGAGCGGGCCGCCTCGGCGCGGGTCCCCGGCGATGACGGGGCCTGCAGGTACGGTGGCAGCATGGCCACGAGTACCAAGACGACCTCCCGCGGGCGGGGGAGCTCGCCCGCGCGCTCCGGCGCGCCGCGTTCCGGCCGGGGCTCGGGGCGGGGAGCGGCCGAGACGAAGGCCACCGTCGCCTTCGACTCCGGTCCGCGCACCAACGTCCTCGTCCGCCTGTGGATGACGCTCGCGCACGTCGTGGGCGGCGCCGCGCGCGCCCTCGGCCCCGAGCGCCTCGCGAAGGAGGAGCGCCGCGACGGCGTGCCGTTCCTCCTGGTCCTGCTGGGAGTCGTCGGAGCCGTGGTCGAGTGGTTCCTCGCGGGCGATCCCGTCGCGCAGGTGCTCGACGCGTGGAGCTTCGGCGCCCTCTTCGGACGGGTCGCCTACGTGCTCCCGGTGGTCCTCGTGCTCTTCGCGCTGTGGCTGTTCCGGCACCCGAGCTCCGTCGACGACAACGGCCGGATCGGCGTGGGCCTGTCGTTCCTGCTGATCGCCTCCGCCGGCATCTGCCACGCCCACCTCGGCACGCCCTACCCGGGCGACGGCATCCTCCGCATGGCCGCGGCCGGTGGCGTGCTCGGCTGGCTGGTCGGCGCCCCCCTGGTCGCGATCGCGACGGTGCTCGGCGCGACGGTGGTGCTCTCCGCGGTCATCCTGCTCTCGCTCTTCATCATCACCAAGACGCCGCCGAACAGGCTCGGCTCGCGGTTCCGCGACCTCTACTCCTACCTCTTCGGCGCTCCGGTCGTCGACGACGAGGAGCGGGCCCGTCTGAAGGCCGAGAAGGCCGCCGCGAAGGCGGCCGCCAAGGCCGAGGCGGAGTCGTCCGACGACCAGGAGGACGGCGGCGAGCTGCCCTGGTGGCGCCGGACCGAGTCCGGGCGCGAGGACGAGCCGATGGTGCAGGCCGAGCTCCCGATCGACTCCCTCGCCGAGGTCGACGACGAGCCGAAGGGCCGCCGCGGCCGCTCCCGCACGAAGGGCTTCGACACCGCCCTCGAGGAGCACGACGAGCCGTCCGACCCGCCGACGCGCTCCTACGAGACCCAGGTGCTCTCGGACGTCGAGGACGCCGAGGCGGCCCTCGCGCGCTTCGAGCGCTCCGGTGCAGCCACCACTCCCGTCGGAGTCGTCGACGACGACGCGACCGGGGTCATCCGGTTGGACGACCTCGACGTCGCGCCCGCCGTCCCGGTGCCGCCGGTCATCGAGACCGGTCCCATCGCCCCCGTGCCCGCAGACGACCCGACCGCCGGCTTCGACTCCTCGTTCGAGGACGACACCCCCTACCGGCTCCCGTCGGCCGCCGCGCTCTCCACCGGCACGCCGTCCAAGGCCCGCTCCGCCGCGAACGACGAGATGGTCCGCGCCATCACCGAGGTGCTGCAGCAGTTCAACGTCGACGCCACTGTCACCGGATTCTCCCGGGGCCCCACGGTCACGCGCTACGAGATCGAGCTCGGTCCGGGCGTGAAGGTCGAGCGCGTCACCGCGCTGAGCAAGAACCTCTCCTACGCCGTCGCCAGCAACGAGGTGCGGATCCTCTCGCCGATCCCCGGCAAGAGCGCCATCGGTGTCGAGATCCCGAACACCGACCGCGAGATCGTGTCACTGGGCGACGTCCTGCGCTCCTCGGCCTCCACGACGTCGACCCACCCGATGACGATCGGCGTCGGCAAGGACGTCGAGGGCGGCTACGTCGTGGCGAACCTCGCCAAGATGCCGCACCTCCTGGTCGCGGGCTCCACCGGCTCCGGCAAGTCCAGCTTCGTGAACTCCATGATCACGAGCCTGCTCATGCGCGCGCGGCCTCAGGACGTCCGCATGGTCCTCATCGACCCCAAGCGCGTCGAGCTGACGATCTACGGAGGCGTCCCGCACCTCATCACGCCCATCATCACGAACCCCAAGAAGGCGGCCGAAGCGCTGCAGTGGGTCGTGAAGGAGATGGACATGCGATACGACGACCTCGCGTCGTTCGGCTACCGCCACATCGACGACTTCAACGCCGCCGTCCGCGGCGGCGAGATCGTCCTGCCGCCGGGCAGCAACCGGGTGCTGAAGCCGTACCCGTACCTGCTGGTCGTCGTCGACGAGCTGGCCGACCTGATGATGGTCGCCCCGCGCGACGTCGAGGACTCGATCGTCCGCATCACCCAGCTCGCGCGCGCCTCCGGCATCCACCTGGTGCTCGCGACCCAGCGCCCGAGCGTCGACGTCGTGACCGGCCTGATCAAGGCCAACGTGCCGAGCCGTCTCGCGTTCGCGGTCACGAGCGTCACGGACTCCCGGGTGATCCTCGACCAGCCGGGCGCCGACAAGCTGATCGGGCAGGGCGACGGCCTCTTCCTGCCGATGGGCACGAACAAGCCGATGCGCGTGCAGGGCGCGTGGGTCCGCGAGGACGAGATCGCGAAGGTCGTCGAGCACGTCACCCGGCAGGCGCAGCCCGAGTACCGCCAGGACATCACCGTCCAGGCGCAGCGCAAGGAGGTCGACTCCGACATCGGGGACGACCTCGAGCTGCTCGTCGCCGCGGCGGAGCTCGTGGTCAGCACGCAGTTCGGCTCGACGTCCATGCTCCAGCGCAAGCTCCGCGTCGGGTTCGCGAAGGCGGGACGCCTGATGGACCTCCTCGAGTCGCGCGAGGTCGTCGGTCCCTCCGAGGGGTCCAAGGCCCGCGACGTCCTGGTGACCGCCGAGCAGCTTCCCGGCGTGCTGGCCCGCATGCGCGGAGAGGAGCCGGGCGAGGCTCCCGTCGCCCCCTCCGCGGTCGCTCCGGACCCCTATGACGACCCGCTGGCCGAGCCGACCGGTCCCGCCGCCGTCGACTACCACGACCACGACGAGAGCTCGGACGACGACGCCTGGCACCTCACGGGACGCGACTGAGCGATGATCCGCGCGCCGCACAGGACGACCACGACGAACGCAGGAGCACGATGAGCACCCCCACTCACGACCAGGCCTCCCCGGTGAGCAACTGGAACCTGCCGAACGCCATCACCGTGGTGCGGATCCTGCTCGCGCCGGTGTTCTTCTGGATGCTGCTCGCCGACGGGGGAGACGACGGCGGCCTCCGGATCGCAGCCGCCCTGCTCTTCATCGTCGCCATCGCGACCGACGGCATCGACGGGCACATCGCCCGCAGCCGCGGCCTGGTCACGGACCTCGGCAAGCTGCTCGACCCGATCGCCGACAAGGTGCTGACCGGTGCCGCCCTCATCGGCCTCTCGATCCTCCTCGAGCTGCCGTGGTGGGTGACGATCCTCGTCCTCGTGCGCGAGATCGGCATCACGGTGTTCCGGATGGCCGTGCTGTCCGATCGCGTGATCCCCGCCTCGCGCGGGGGCAAGCTGAAGACGATCGCGCAGTCCGTGGCCCTCTCGCTCGCGCTGCTGCCGCTCTGGAACGTGCTCGGCGAGTGGGTGCACTGGCTGAACGGCGCGACCATGACCGTCGCCGTCGTCCTCACCGTCGCGACGGGCATCGACTACCTCGCCGACGCCGCCCGTCAGAGCCGCGCGGCGCACCGGGCGTGATCGCCGGGCCGCTCGTCCGCGCGCTGGAGGCCCGCGGACTCGGACTCGCCGTGGCGGAGTCGCTCACCGGCGGAGCCCTGAGCTCCGCGATCGTGGAGGTGCCCGGCGCCTCGGCGGTGCACCGCGGGGCCGTGGTGAGCTACGCCACCGACCTCAAGCACCGGCTTCTCGGCGTCGACGAGTCGCTCCTCGAGGCGGAGGGCCCGGTGCACCCCGAGGTCGCGCTCCAGATGGCCCGGGGGGCGGCCGAGCTGCTCGGAGCCGCCGGCGCCCGAACCGTCGGCGTCGCGACCACCGGAGTCGCGGGGCCGGACCCGCAGGGAGGCCGCGCGGTGGGCACGGTCTTCGTCGCCGTGGTGCTCGGCGGTCTCGAGACGGTGCGCGAGCACCGCTTCGAGGGCGACCGCGCGGCGATCCGAGCGGCGAGCGTCGAGGCGGCCCTGAGCCTCGCCGCCGAGACCGTCTCGCGCTCGTCGGACGAGTCCGACTGAGTGTTCCGGAATCGCTCCGGAATCGTGGAATGCCCTGGGTTTCGCCCCGGTTACATCTGACGTCGCTCACACGCAAAGTCCAGTCATCCGGTATTAGAGTCGACTCACACGAGCCGGGTAGTGAACAGCTATCCGGTTCCTTCGTACACACCCCCTTCGAATCCGTGCTCCGGCATCACTCGACGAGACCGTGGACGAAGAAGCGGTTGACGTGGAGAAGGAGGGTCCAATGGTTCTAGTTCGTCAGGAGATCGGCGATGTCCTCAGGGACTTCCGCCTGCAGAAAGGTCGCACGCTGCGCCAGGTGGCCAGCAAGGCGAGTGTCGCTCTGGGCTACCTCAGCGAGGTCGAGCGCGGTCAGAAGGAGGCCTCCTCGGAGATCCTCGCCTCTGTCGCCGATGCGCTCGACACCCCCATCTCCGTCATCATGCGCGAGGTCGGAGACCGGCTCGCGGTGATCGAGGGGATCGACACCATTCCCGACACCATCCCGGCCGACATGGTCGCCGGATTCGACGCGGATCTCGTCACGCGGTAGACGGTTCCGCCCGCTTCATCACTCACCTCCATTCCACGCGAAGGGCGCCCCGGCTCCGGCCAGGGCGCCCTTCGTCGTTCCCGGGTGGCCGCACCTGCGGTTAGCGTGGAGTCATGAGGTTGAGCGAGTTCCGGCAGTTGGTCGACGACGAGTTCGGGGCGTCCTACGCCCGCGTGCTCGTCTCCGATCTCGTGCTGACGGAGCTCGACGGCCGGACCGCCGACCGGGCGCTCCGGGACGGCGCCGAGCCCCGGGAGGTGTGGCTCGCCCTGTGCCGCGCGAGCGACGTGCCCGAGAGCCGGTGGCACGGGATCGACCCGAAGAGCCGTCGCCGCTGAGCCGGTGGCGCCCCCCTGCCCGAAGTCGTGTTCGACACGCCGGGTGCCCATGATCGAAGTCGTGTTCGATCGGGTCTAGGCTCCTCCACAGAAGCAGGAACGCCACCGTCTCCACGGAGGCGCTCCTGCCGGCCGCCGATGTCGGTGGTCCGGCATACCGTGATGACAAGTCAACGGACCTGCTTCACCGCCTTGTCGCAGCCGGCCGGCGTCGTGTTCACCACGGCGGCACCACCGGCACGACGCGACAGCCTGTAGGCGATACCACCCCGACACGAGAGCGAGACGGCCATGCCCAGTTCCTCAGACCGCGAGAAGTCCCTCGAGACCGCACTCGCGCAGATCGACCGCCAGTTCGGCAAGGGCGCCGTCATGCGCCTCGGCAGCGACGAGCGCGCCCCCGTCGAGGTGATCCAGACGGGTTCGATCGCCCTCGACGTTGCGCTCGGCATCGGTGGGCTCCCGCGCGGGCGCATCGTCGAGATCTACGGCCCCGAGTCCTCCGGAAAGACGACGCTGACGCTGCACGCCATCGCGAACGCGCAGCGCAACGGCGGCATCGCGGCGTTCATCGACGCCGAGCACGCGCTCGACCCCGAGTACGCCAAGAAGCTCGGCGTCGACATCGACTCCCTGCTGGTCTCCCAGCCCGACACCGGAGAGCAGGCCCTCGAGATCGCCGACATGCTCGTCCGCTCGGGGTCCATCGATCTGATCGTCATCGACTCCGTCGCCGCACTCGTGCCGCGTGCCGAGATCGAGGGCGAGATGGGCGATTCGCACGTCGGTCTGCAGGCGCGCCTCATGTCCCAGGCGCTGCGCAAGCTCACCGGCGGACTGAACACCACCAACACCACGATGATCTTCATCAACCAGCTCCGCGAGAAGATCGGCGTCTTCTTCGGAAGCCCCGAGACCACCGCCGGAGGAAAGGCGCTCAAGTTCTACGCGTCGGTCCGCCTCGACATCCGCCGCATCGAAACGCTGAAGGACGGCACCGACGCGGTCGGCAACCGCACCCGCGTCAAGGTCGTCAAGAACAAGATGGCGCCGCCGTTCAAGCAGGCGGAGTTCGACATCCTCTACGGCATCGGCATCTCGCGCGAGGGAAGCCTCATCGACTTCGGTGTCGAGCACGAGATCGTCCGCAAGTCGGGAGCCTGGTACACCTACGACGGCGACCAGCTCGGGCAGGGCAAGGAGAAGGCGCGTCAGTTCCTCATCGACAACCCCGACATCGCGGCCGAGATCGAGAAGCGAATCCTCATCAAGCTGGGTGTCGTCGCCGATCCGAACGCGGTGAAGGACGCCGCTCCGGTCGCGATCGAGACCAAGCAGCCCGTCGCCAAGCAGCCCGTCCGCAAGGGCGCCTGAGCCCGGTGCGAGACGTGAACGGGGAGAGGGCCGAGGGCCGTCCCGTGGCCTTCCTCCCCTGGGTCACCGAGGGCGAGCGGGAGCCGGAGGCGTCCGCCTCCGCTCCTGCGGGCGCGGGCGACGGGCCGACGGATCGGATCGCCGAGCTGTCGGCGCACGTCGCCCGCCGCTCCCCGGCCGCTCCCGCGGCGTCCGAGCCCGCTCCGCTCGAGGCGGCCGCCGACGAGGACGACGAGGCGCTCGAGCTGCCGGAGGAGCCCGACCCCGAGCAGATCGCCGACCGCATCGTCCGGGGACTCTCGCGCAAGAGCCTGTCGGTCGCCGAGGTCGAGGCGCGCCTCTACACCGAGGGCGTCGCCGAGAAGGACGCACTCGAGATCCTCGAGCGGTTCGCGCGCTTCGGCTATCTCGACGACCACCGGATGGCCGAGCAGCTGGTCACACAGCTGCGCGAGCGCAAGAAGCTGGGCAGGTCCTCGATCATGCAGGAGCTCCGCGGGCGCAAGCTCGACCCCGATGCGATCGCCGCGGCGCTCGACGAGCTCGACGGCGACGACGAGTACCGCACTGCCGTCGAGCTCGCGCGCAAGCGCCTGCCGAGCCTGCGCTCCCTGTCGGACGAGGTGGCGGAGCGGCGCCTGACCGGGTTCCTGGCGCGTCGCGGCTACTCCGGAGCCCTCGTGCAGCGCGTCGTCCGCGAGACCGTCCGCAAGCCGGGCTCGAGCGTCCGCTTCCGCTGAGCGGCGTGGGGATGCTCCCGCCCCGAGGGCGCACCGGGAGCGCTCCGAGCGGCGCGTAGAATCCCTGACCATGACCACGCTCATCCCCGCTCCGGTCTCCGTCGCCGGCGCCCGTCCGAGGACCTACGAGGTCCGCACGTTCGGCTGCCAGATGAACGTCCACGACTCCGAGCGGCTGAGCGGGTCGCTCGAGGCGGCGGGCTACGTCCCGGCCGACGGTGCCGAGGCCGATGTGGTCGTGATCAACACCTGCGCGGTGCGCGAGAACGCCGACAACAAGCTCTACGGCAATCTCGGCCATCTCGCGTCGGTGAAGCGCCGGCACGAGGGCATGCAGATCGCCGTCGGCGGCTGCCTGGCGCAGAAGGACAAGAACGTCATCCTCGACAAGGCGCCGTGGGTCGACGTCGTCTTCGGGACCCACAACATGGGTGCTCTGCCGAGCCTGCTCGAGCGCGCGCGTCACAACGACGAGGCGCAGCTCGAGATCCTCGAGTCGCTCGACGTCTTCCCGTCGACGCTGCCGACCAAGCGCGACTCGACGTACAGCGGGTGGGTGTCCATCTCGGTGGGCTGCAACAACACCTGCACGTTCTGCATCGTCCCCTCGCTGCGCGGCAAGGAGAAGGACCGCCGTCCGGGCGACGTCCTCGCCGAGATCCAGGCTCTCGTCGACGACGGCGCCATCGAGGTGACGCTGCTGGGGCAGAACGTGAACTCCTACGGCGTCGAGTTCGGCGACCGCCAGGCGTTCTCGAAGCTGCTGCGCGCCGCCGGGACGATCGACGGGCTCGAGCGCATCCGCTTCACGAGCCCCCACCCCGCCGCCTTCACCGACGACGTCATCGACGCGATGGCCGAGACCCCGTCGGTGATGCCCCAGCTGCACATGCCCCTGCAGTCCGGCTCCGACCGCGTGCTCAAGGCGATGCGCCGCTCCTACCGCTCCGAGCGCTTCCTCGGCATCCTCGACCGGGTGCGGGCGAGGATCCCGCACGCCGCCATCAGCACCGACATCATCGTCGGATTCCCCGGCGAGACCGAGGCCGACTTCGCCGAGACGCTGCGCGTGGTCGAGGAGGCCCGCTTCGCCTCGGCCTTCACCTTCCAGTACTCCATCAGGCCCGGGACTCCCGCAGCGACGATGCCGGACCAGCTGCCCAAGCAGGTGGTGCAGGAGCGCTACGAGCGCCTTCTCGCCCTGCAGGACGCGATCAGCGAGCAGGAGAACCGCACCGTCGTCGGTCGCGAGGTCGAGGTCCTGGTCGCCACGGGGGAGGGGCGGCGTGACGCCGAGACGCACCGCCTGAGCGGTCGCGCCGAGGACAGCCGGCTCGTCCACTTCGACGTGCCCGCCGGATCGGAGCAGCCGCGGCCCGGAGACGTCGCCTCGGTCCGGATCACCCGCGCCGCTCCCTTCTACCTGATCGCCGACTCCGCGGACGGAGCGCCGCTGCGCATCCGCAGGACCCGCGCGGGCGACGCGTGGGACCGTGCGCAGACGGAGTCCTGCGGCGTGCCGCAGACCGGCGCGCCGTCGACGGGCGGGACCGGCGCGCCGCGGGTCTCCCTCGGTCTGCCGACGCTCCGCGCACGGCCGGCCGCGCTGACGACTCCGATCTACGACGCGCTCGATGGCGAGCGCTGACGCGGGCGCACCCGAGCTGATCGCCGTCGTCGGGGCCACGGGCACGGGCAAGTCCGAGCTCGCCCTCGATCTCGCCGAGCGGGTGCGCGCGGCCGGTCGAGGGGCCGAGATCATCAACGCCGACGCCATGCAGCTCTACCGCGGCATGGACATCGGCACGGCGAAGCTCCGCCCCGACGAGCGGCGGGGGATCCCGCACCACCTCCTCGACGTCCTCGACGTCACCGAGGAGGCGTCGGTCGCGCGGTACCAGTCCGAGGCGCGCCGCGTCGTCGACGAGGTGCGGGTGCGGGGGGCCCTGCCGATCCTGGTCGGCGGCTCCGGTCTCTACGTCTCGAGCGTCGTCTTCGAGTTCTCCTTCGCGGGGACGGACCCGCAGGTGCGCCGTGCACTCGAGGAGACCGCGGAGCGCGAGGGCGTCGCCGTCCTGTTCGAGCGCCTACGCGCCGTGGACGAGGTCGTGGCGGCTCGGATCGGTCCGCACAACGTCCGGCGCATCGTCCGCGCCCTCGAGATCACCGAGCTCACCGGCACCCCGAACAGCGCCCTGATGTCGGACGAGCCGGAGCTCTGGCGGCCGGCGGAGCTGCTGGTCCTCGAGGCCCCCCGCGACGTCCTGGTGCGGCGGCTCGACGAGCGCGTCGAGCGGATGTGGGCCGACGGCGTGCTCGACGAGGTGGAGCGGCTGGTGCCCCTCGGGATCGAGCGCGGTGTCACCGCGAGCCGCGCGATCGGCTACGCCCAGGCGCTCGGGCAGCGTGCGGGCGAGCTCTCGCAGGAGGAGGCGATCGCCTCGACGCAGTCGCTCACCCGCCGCTACGCCCGACGGCAGAACAGCTGGTTCCGCCGCTACCGGGACGCTCACCGCCTCCCGTCCGGAGCGCCGGATCTGGCGGCACGGGCCGCGGTCGCAGCCCAGGTCGACGACTCCGCTCCTCGCTAGGCTGTCCGCCATGACGATCGAGCTGCACTTCACCAAGGGCCAGGGCACCGGGAACGACTTCGTGCTCTTCAGCGACCCCGACGGTGAGGTGGACCTCACGCCCGCGCAGATCGCGATGATCTGCGACCGGCACTTCGGCGTCGGAGCCGACGGCATCATCCGCGCCGTGCGATCGAGGGCGATCGCCGAGGGCGCGGCCTCGCTCGCGGAGGAGCCGGAGGCCGAGTGGTTCATGGACTACCGCAACGCCGACGGGTCGATCGCCGAGATGTGCGGCAACGGCGTCCGCGTCTACGCGGCGTTCCTCCTGGCGGGCGGGCTCGCCGAGCTCGAGCCGGGCGACACCCTCCCGATCGGCACCCGCGCCGGTGTGCGCGACCTCACGCGCAGCGGCTCCGGTTTCCAGGTCGACCTGGGCCGCTGGGAGCTGGCGGGCGGCGAGCCGCTGGTGCGCGCCAAGGAGCTCAAGGTCGCCCGTCCGGGTCTCGGCATCGACCTCGGCAACCCGCACGTCGTCGTCGCGCTCAGCAACGACGAGGAGCTCGACTCCGCCGACCTGACCTACATCCCCCAGGTCGAGCCGGAGCCCGTGGACGGGGCGAACATCGAGTTCGTCGTGCCGGGGGAGCCGCTGATCCACGACGGGATCGGCCGCATCCGCATGCGCGTCCACGAGCGCGGCAGCGGCGAGACCCTCAGCTGCGGCACCGGTGCCGCGGCGGCCGCCCTCGCGGTGCGCTACTGGGCGGGAGCCCGCGCGCCGCAGTCGTGGCGGGTCGACGTCCCGGGCGGCACGCTGGGAGTCACGATGTTCGCCACCGAGGAGGGCGAGCACGTGGGCCTGTCCGGTCCGGCCGATCTCGTCTACACCGGCACGATCCGCATCGACTGAGGCGGGAGTCAGGCTGAGGCGGGAGTCAGGCCGAGGCGGGAGTCAGGCCGAGCGGGTGGTCCGCAGGACGCGGAAGCCCTTGGCGCTCGCGACCCGCTCGACCTCGAGCCGCTCGTCGAAGGCCTCGACGAGCCACTTCTGCAGGGAGTCGGACCCGAGGTTCCGCTGCACGACCAGCCAGCCGTCGGCTCCGGGAGCCAGCCGGGGGAGCCAGCGCTCGAGCAGCGCGTGCAGCTCCTCCTTGCCGATGCGGATCGGCGGGTTCGACCAGATGGCGTCGAACCGCACGTCCGCGGGAACATCCTCCGGCAGGACGGCGTTGACATTGGTGACGCCGAGTTCCTCGCAGTTGCGACGGACCAGCTCGAGCGCCCGCTGATTGACGTCCACCGCCCACACCCGGGCGGCCGGAGCGCCGAGGGCGAGCGCGAGGGCGATCGGACCCCAGCCGCAGCCGAGGTCCAGCAGGTCCCCGCTCGCGGGAGGCTCGGGGACCGCGTCCAGCAGGACGCGGGTTCCGAGATCCACGTGGCCGGGGCTGAACACGCCTCCGGCGGTGGTCAGCTCGAGGTCGCGGCCCGCCAGACGGGCCGTGATCCTGCGGGGCCGGAGGTCACCGTCGGGCGTACTCGTGAAGTAGTGCTCGGCGACCATGAGAAGTGAACCTATCAAGACCTGAGGAGTTAGTGTTATCCGGATGACGGAAGACCTGAACGAGACCGGCACGACCGAGGCCGTGGACGTCGTCTCGAGGGTCCTGGCGAACGCGCAGTCGCGGTCGGCGGGATACTCGCGCTTCGTCTCGGGCGGCGCCCAGGCGCTGCAGACGTCGGGGCACGGCGGCGAGGACTCGGACGGCGAGCAGTTCGACCGCGAGGACCGGCAGGCCCTGCGCCGCGTCGCCGGCCTCTCGACCGAGCTCGAGGACGTCACGGAGGTCGAGTACCGCCAGCTGCGCCTCGAGAACGTGGTGCTGATCGGCGTGTACTCGCAGGGCTCGCTCGAGGACGCCGAGAACTCGCTGCACGAGCTCGCCGCTCTCGCCGAGACGGCGGGGGCGACCGTTCTCGACGGACTGCTGCAGCGCCGTCCGCACCCCGACCCGAGCACCTATCTCGGCAAGGGCAAGGCCCAGGAGCTCGCCGGTGTCGTCGCCGCGCTCGGCGCGGACACCGTGGTGGCCGACACCGAGCTCGCCCCGAGCCAGCGCCGTGCGCTGGAGGACGTGGTGAAGGTGAAGGTGATCGACCGCACGGCGGTGATCCTCGACATCTTCAGCCAGCACGCCAAGAGCAGGGAGGGCAAGGCCCAGGTCGAGCTCGCCCAGCTCGAGTACCTCCTGCCGCGACTGCGCGGATGGGGAGAGTCGATGTCCCGCCAGGCCGGTGGCCAGGTGGGCGCGGGAGCCGGCATGGGCTCGCGCGGACCGGGCGAGACGAAGATCGAGCTCGACCGCCGTCGCATCCACACCCGCATGGCGCGACTGCGCAAGCAGATCACCGCGATGAAGCCCGCCCGCGAGGCCAAGCGCGCGAACCGCAAGCGCAACGCCGTCCCGTCGGTCGCGATCGCCGGCTACACCAACGCCGGCAAGTCGAGCCTGCTCAACCGGATGACCCACGCGGGCGTCCTGGTCGAGAACTCGCTGTTCGCGACGCTGGACGCCACGGTCCGGAAGGCTCAGACGGCCGACGGCCGCCTCTACACGTTCGCCGACACCGTCGGCTTCGTGCGGGCGCTGCCGCACCAGCTGGTCGAGGCGTTCCGCTCGACGCTCGAGGAGGTCGCCGACTCCGACATCATCGTCCACGTCGTCGACGCCTCGCATCCCGACCCCGCGGGGCAGATCGCGACGGTCCGCGACGTGATCGGCGAGGTGGGTGCCCGCAGCATCCCCGAGATCATCGCCTTCAACAAGTCCGACCTCGTCGACGAGGGCGCTCGGCTCGTCCTCCGCGGCCTCGCTCCGGACGCGGTCTTCGTCTCGGCGAGGACGGGCGAGGGCATCGACGAGCTGCGCTCCCGGATCGCCGAGATCCTGCCCGAGCCGAACGTCGAGCTCGATCTGCTCGTGCCCTACGACCGCGGCGACGTGATCTCGCAGCTGCACCGCAACGGCCGCATCCTCGCGACCGCGTACGTCGACGGCGGCACGCGCGTGCAGGCGCTGGTCCACCAGGACCTGGCCGGCCCGCTGGCCGAGTTCGCCGCTCCGGCGGCGGCCGTCGAGGCGTAGCAGCACCACCCGAGCGCCCGCGCTCCCCGACGAGGGGGCGCGGGCGCTCCGTCGTCCCGGGCACGCCCGACCGCCGCGCACAACGCCCTCCGACACACTCCGTCACGCCCGGTCACACCGCGTCACGCGCCTCGACGGCGCAGCGGAGGCGTTCCTACTGTGGACCCCGGAGCGCCACCCGGCGCCTGGAGCGACAGCCGAGCCCGGCACCCGCCCCACCGATCACACACTGTGGAACGGAGGGCCTGCTGTGCCGTCGACCCGCTCGGAGACCTCTCCGGACACGCACTGTCCGACTCCGGTCCCCTTCTCCTTCGAGGTCTACCCGCCTCGCACCGATGCGGCGACCGCGGCCCTCGTGCGCACCGTCGACCGCCTCGCCGAGGCCCGCCCCTCCTTCATCTCGGTCACCTACGGGGCGGGCGGCTCGTCGCGCCGCGCCTCCCTCGAGCTCCTCCGCCACATCCGGCGGCACACCTCCGTCGAGGCCCTCGCCCACCTGACCTGCGTCGGGTCGACGGCCGCGGAGGCGAGTCGGCTCGTGCACGAGTTCCTCGAGGCGGGAGTCACCCGCTTCCTGGCTCTGCGCGGCGATCCTCCGGCGGGCACCGCGGACGGCGAGACGTTCCTCGGCGAGCTGGGCAGCGCGGCCGAGCTGGTGCAGCTCATCCACCGCGTGCAGGCCGAGCGCGAGCCCTACGGGGCGGTCGCCGTCCCGGGGTCGTCGGCGCTGCGAGTGGATCCGGCGTCGCGCCCGCGCGCCCAGGTGGCGGTCGCGGCGTTCCCCAACGGGCACCCTCGCTCGCGGTCGTCGTCGCAGGACATCGACGCGCTCCTCGCGAAGGAGGCGGCGGGGGCGTCGTTCGCGATCACGCAGCTCTTCTTCCACCCCGCCGACTACGTGCGCTTCGTCGAGCGGGCGCGAGCCGCCGGCGTGCGCATGCCGATCATCCCGGGGGTGATGCCGGTCACCAGCCCCGGCCGCCTCCGCCGGATGCTCGAGCTCAGCGGGGAGGACCTGCCCGCCGAGCTCGCGATCGCGCTCGACGTCGAGCCCGACGACGAGGCGCGCGCTCGGATCGGAGTCGAGCACGCGGCGGGTCTCGTCCGCACGCTCGTCGAGTCCGGAGCGCCCGCCGTCCACCTGTACGCCTTCAACCGGCACGAGGCGGTCCTCGCCGTCCTCGCCGAGAGCGGCCTCCTGGCCGCCACTCCCGCCCCGACCACGACCCTCATCACGGAGAGAGCATCATGACGACGACCGCACCCGACTTCCCGACCGGAACGATCCTGGGCTACCCGAGGATCGGCCGCAGACGCGAGCTCAAGAAGGCCGTCGAGGCGTTCTGGAGTGGTGCCGCGTCGGCCGACGAGCTCGAGCGCGAGGCCGCGGGCCTGCGCGCGGCGACGCGCGAGCGCCTCGCCGCTCTGGGGCTGGGCCGCACCGACTCCTCGATCCCGGAGGCGCACTCCTTCTACGACCAGGTGCTCGACACCACGGTCGCCGTCGGCGCGATCCCCCAGCGCTTCGCCGATCTCGTCGCCGACGGCCCGCTGGATCTCGCCGGCTACTTCACCCTGGCGCGCGGGGACGGGGAGCGCGCTCCGCTCGAGATGACCAAGTGGTTCGACTCCAACTACCACTACCTCGTGCCGGAGATCGGCCCCGAGACGTCGTTCTCGCCCTCGGACGACCGCCGGGCGCGAGAAATTGAAGAGGCTCGGGACGCCGGCTTCACGACCCGCCCCGTGCTCGTGGGACCGGTGACCTACCTCCTGCTCGCGAAGCCCACGGACGAGGCCCCTGCCGGGTTCTCGCCCCTCTCCCGGCTGGCGGATCTCCTCCCGGTCTACGTCGAGCTCCTGGCGCGGCTGCGCGCGGCGGGCGCCGACTGGGTGCAGCTCGACGAGCCCGCGCTGGTGTCCGAGTCGGTCGAGGCGCGGAGAGCGGAGGTGCTCGCTGCGGTCCGGGAGGCGTACCGCGTCCTCGGCGGTGCGGTCGAGCGCCCGGCACTGTTCGTCGCGGCTCCCTACGGCGATCTCCGCGACGCCCTGCCGGTGCTCGCCGCGTCGGCCGTCGAGGCCATCGGCATCGACCTCGTCAAGGGATCGGCGCCGGCACCGACCCCGGGGCTCGAGAGCACGGTGCTGGTCGCCGGCGTCGTCGACGGGCACAACGTGTGGCGGGGCGACCTCGCGGCGGCCCTCGAGACGGCCGAGGGGCTGCGACCGCTCGCGGGCGGCCTCGCGGTGTCCAGCTCCACGTCCCTCCTGCACGTCCCGCACGATGTCACGGACGAGCCGGATCTGGACCCGCGCCTGGCGTCCTGGCTCGCGTTCGCCGATCAGAAGGTCGGGCAGATCGCCGTCCTCGCCGAGGGGCTCCTCGCGGGTGCGGCGGCCGTCGAGCGGCCGCTCCGCGAGGCGACCGCGGCGCTCGAGGACCGCCGCTCCGCTCCCGGAGTGCGCGACGGCGCCGTGCGGCAGCGCGCGGCACGACTCACCGCCGACGACCACCGCCGCGTCCCCTACGAGGAGCGCGTGGCGGCGCAGGAGGAGTCGCTCGGTCTCCCGGTGCTCCCCACCACGACGATCGGCTCCTTCCCCCAGACCCGGGGGATCCGCACGGCGCGGGCCGCGCTGACCCGCGGCGAGCTCTCGCACGAGCAGTACGTCGAGCGCATGCGCGACGAGATCCGGCAGGTGGTGACGCTGCAGGAGGAGATCGGCCTCGACGTGCTGGTGCACGGGGAGCCCGAGCGCAACGACATGGTGCAGTACTTCGCCGAGAACCTCGACGGGTTCGCCGTGACGCGCAACGGCTGGGTCCAGTCCTACGGGAGCCGCTGCACGCGTCCGTCGCTGCTGTGGGGTGACGTCTCGCGCCCCGCACCCATCACCGTCGAGTGGTCGAGCTTCACCCAGTCGCTCACCGAGCGGCCGGTCAAGGGCATGCTCACCGGTCCGGTGACGATCCTGGCGTGGTCCTTCGTCCGCGACGACCAGCCGCTGGCGGACACGGCCGTGCAGGTGGCGCTGAGCCTGCGCGACGAGATCGCCGATCTCGAGGCCGCGGGCATCCGCATCGTCCAGGTCGACGAGCCCGCCCTCCGCGAGCTCCTGCCGCTCGAGAAGGCGGATCAGCCGGAGTACCTCGAGTGGTCCGTCGGGGCCTTCCGGCTCGCGACGGCAGGAGCCCGTGCCGCAACGCAGATCCACACGCACCTCTGCTACTCCGAGTTCGGCGTGGTCATCGACGCGATCGACCGGCTCGACGCCGATGTGACGAGCATCGAGGCTGCGCGCTCCCGGATGGAGGTCGTCGTCGACATCGAGCGCTCGGGCTTCGCCCGGGGCATCGGCCCGGGCGTCTACGACATCCACTCCCCGCGGGTGCCGGGCGTCGAGGAGGTCTCGGACCTCGTCGGAACCGCGCTCGGCTCCATCCCCGCGCGGCAGGTCTGGATCAACCCGGACTGCGGCCTCAAGACGCGCGGATACGACGAGACGGTCGCATCACTGCGCTCCCTGGTCGCGGCGGCGGCCGAGGCGCGCCTCGCGCTGGCGGAGGCGGTCGTCTAGCGGGGCTCGGAACGACGAAGGGGGCGGACGGCGCGCAGCCGTCCGCCCCCTTCGCCGTCGGCGCTCAGACGGAGCGCAGGACCGCGACGATCTTGCCGAGCACCTCGGCCTCGTCGCCGAGGATCGGCTCGAAGTTCGAGTTGCGGGGGAGCAGCCAGGTGTGGCCGTCCCGCTGGCGCAGCACCTTCACCGTGGCCTCCCCGTCGAGCATCGCCGCGACGATCTCGCCGTTCTCGGCAGTGCGCTGCGACCGGACGACGACCCAGTCGCCGTCGCAGATCGCGGCGTCGATCATCGACTCGCCCACGACCTTGAGCATGAACAGCTCGCCCTTGCCCACCAGCTGGCGGGGGAGGGGGAACACCTCGTCGATCTGCTGATCCGCCGTGATGGGGACTCCGGCGGCGATCCGCCCGACCAGCGGCACCATCGCGGCGTCGCCGACCGTCACACTCGACTCGAACGAGCCGTCGTCCTCGGTCGAGCTCGGCACGTCGATGAGGATCTCGAGAGCGCGCGGGCGGTTCGGATCGCGGCGGAGGTAGCCGCTGAGCTCGAGCTGGTTCAGCTGGTGCGTGACGCTCGAGAGCGAGGCGAGGCCGACCGCGTCGCCGATCTCGCGCATGCTCGGCGGGTAGCCCCGGCTCGAGACCGAGCGCTGGATCGCGTCGAGGATCGCGAGCTGCTTCGCGCTCAGGTTCTTCCGGCGGCGTCCGGTGCCCTGCTTGGCCTTGGCGGTCTGCGCGTCGCTCACGTGATCCTCTCTCGGCGCGCACCCCGCGTGCGCGCCCGCCCGGGTTCCGGTCGACCGCCGATGTCGGTGGTCGCTGCTGTACTACCAGCGGGCTCTCGAAACTGTATCCGGCAAGGGTTCCCGTTCGAAACATTCGTTCGAGTGTGTCGCGCGTTCTCGGCAACGGATACGACGCGACAGGCTCTTGCCTCCCGCTTTCTTCGAAGATATATTCGGAACAGAGGTTCGGGGCGGCCTCCCGGCCGAGGTCCGCCCCGAATCCCTGCTGAAAGGAGCGATCCCCATGATCGATCAGCACACCCACCAGCACCGCAGCGCCGTCCTCGACGGTGCCGAAACGCAGCGTCCCGCCGTCGTGCGCACGCGACTCCGGATCACCCGCCGCGGCCGTGCCGCCCTCTCCGTCCTCGGAGCGCTCCCGCTCATCGCCGGCGCCTTCGCGTTCGGGCTCAACGGCGGAGGAGCGGTCGCCTCGGGCGAGACCTCCGACGTCGAGTTCCAGTACGTGACGGTCCGCGCGGGGGAGTCGCTCTGGTCCCTCGCCGAGGAGATCGCGCCCGACAGCGACCCGCGCGACGTCGTCTCCGACATCGTCTCGCTCAACCAGCTCCCGAGCGCCGGCCTCGAGCCCGGTCAGCGCCTCGCCGTTCCCGGCGCGTACGAGCTGGTCCGCTGAGCGGAGCGTCGGGGCGACTCCACGGCGGACCCTCCCGTCTCGATGGGCGCCGCTACCATTCCCTGGTGACGACTCTCGACGACCTTCCTCTCCGTGACGATCTCCGCGGCAAGCTGCCCTACGGCGCCCCGCAGAAGATCGTCCCCGTCGCCCTCAACGTCAACGAGAACACGCACCCCGTTCCCGACGACGTCATCGCCGACATCGTCGAGCGGGTGTCCGTCGCCCTGCGGACCGTCAACAGGTATCCCGACCGCGAGTTCCGGGAGCTGCGGGACTCGCTCGCCGGCTACCTCGGTCACGGACTGACCGCCGACAACCTCTGGGCGGCGAACGGCTCCAACGAGGTGCTGCAGCACGTCCTGCAGGCCTTCGGCGGACCCGGACGCTCGCTCCTCGGCTTCGCGCCGACCTACTCGATGTACTCGATCCTCGCCTCCGGCAGCGGCACCGAGTGGATCCCCGCGCCCCGGCAGGACGACTTCGAGGTCGGAGCCGACCACGCCGCGGAGCAGGTCCGCCGTGCGCAGCCGGACATCGTCTTCCTCTGCGCGCCGAACAACCCGACGGGCACGCCGCTTCCGCTGGCGACCATCGAGGCCGTCTACGACGCGACCCCCGGGATCGTCGTCGTCGACGAGGCGTACGCCGAGTTCGGCGGCAGGGACGCCGACACCGCCCTCAGCCTGCTTCCCGGACGGCCCCGGCTCCTCGTCTCGCGCACGATGAGCAAGGCCTTCGCCTTCGCCGGTGTGCGCCTCGGCTACCTCGCCGCCGACCCCGCGGTCGTCGACGCACTGCGGCTCGTGCGCCTCCCGTACCACCTCTCCGCCCTCACTCAGGCGGCCGCCACTGCCGCCCTCGCGCACGCCGACGAGATGCTCGCGATGGTCGGCGACATCATCGAGCAACGAGATCGGATGGTCCTCGGACTCCGCGAGCTCGGCTACACGCCCCACGCGACGGGCAGCAACTTCGTCCTCTTCGGCGGGGTCGCCGACCCCACGGCGACCTTCGAGGCGCTCCTGGCGCGCGGCGTCCTGATCCGCGACGTCGGGATCGCCGGGCACCTGCGGGTGAGCGCGGGCACCGAGGAGGAGACGACGGCGTTCCTCGAGGCGCTCCGCTCGCTGCCGGCACCCGACGCCGACCCGGCGACGGCGCTCGCGCACGAGTAGCTCCGGCCCGCGGAGGGGCGCGGGGCGGCGAATAGACTGGTTGCCATGACCTCCCCGAGCGCCGCATCCGGGCGCACCGCCTCCCTCAGTCGTGCCACCAGCGAGTCGAGCATCGAGCTCTCGATCGACCTCGACGGCACCGGCGTCGCGGATCTCGAGACCGGCGTGCCCTTCTTCGACCACCTGCTCACCGCCTTCGCGAAGCACTCGCTGACCGACCTCCGGGTGCGCGCGACGGGCGACGTCGAGATCGACATCCACCACACGGCCGAGGACATCGGCATCGTGCTCGGCACCGCGATCCGGCAGGCGCTGGGCGACAAGAGCGGCATCTCGCGGTTCGGCGACGCCCTCGTCCCCCTCGACGAGGCCCTCGTGCAGGCCGTCGTCGACATCTCCGGACGCCCCTACCTGGTCCACAGCGGCGAGCCGGAGGGCTTCGCCCTGCACCTCATCGGCGGCCACTTCACCGGCTCCATGGTCCGCCACGTGTTCGAGGCCATCGCCTTCAACGCGGGTCTCACCGTGCACGTGACGGTGCTCGGCGGCCGCGATCCGCACCACATCGCCGAGGCGGAGTTCAAGGCGTTCGCCCGTGCCTTCCGCCAGGCGAAGGCGTTCGACCCGCTCGTCGCGGGGGTCCCCTCGACGAAGGGCGCCCTGTGAGCGGCCGCCCGTCCGTCGTCGTCTACGACTACGGATCCGGCAACGTCCACTCGGCGGTCAAGGCGCTCGAGCTCGCCGGCGCCGATGTCGAGCTCACCTCCGACCGCCGGAAGGCGCTGGAGGCCGACGGCCTGCTCGTACCCGGGGTCGGCGCCTTCAGCGCGGTCATGGACGCGCTGACGAAGGCCCGCGGCGGCGAGATCATCGACAAGCGGCTCTCGGGAGGCCGCCCGGTCCTCGGGATCTGCGTCGGCATGCAGGTGCTCTTCGAGCGCGGCGTCGAGCGCGGTGTCGAGAGCGAGGGGCTGGGCGAATGGCCCGGCACGGTCGACCTCCTCCCCGCCGAGGTGGTCCCGCACATGGGTTGGAACACCGTGCAGGCGCCCGCCGGCTCCGTCCTCTTCGACGGCATCGCCGACGAGCGCTTCTACTTCGTCCACTCGTACGGTGCGCGGGAGTGGTCGCTCGACGTCATCCCTCCGTTCCCGGCTCCCGCGGTCACCTGGTCCGATCACGGCGGGCCCTTCATCGCGGCGGTCGAGAACGGTCCTCTCTCGGCGACCCAGTTCCACCCCGAGAAGTCGGGCGCGGCGGGCCTGCGGCTGCTCTCCAATTGGCTGGGCGGGCTCCGCACGAACTAGGATCGGCCGGTGGTCGGCGCCGCTCCCGGTGAGCGCCGCCTCTGCACCAGGGCTCCCGAGACTGAGGATGACGATGAGCGAGTTCACCAAGGCCCCGGGCCTTGTCCTTCTCCCCGCGATCGACGTGGCCGGCGGCAAGGCCGTCCGCCTGACGCAGGGCGAGGCGGGGACCGAGACCAACTACGGTGACCCGATCGACGCGGCCGGCGACTGGGCCGACCAGGGCGCGGAGTGGATCCACCTCGTCGACCTCGACGCCGCCTTCGGCCGCGGCGACAACCACGGGATCATGAAGAAGGTGATCCGCCAGGTGAAGGGCGTCAACGTCGAGCTCTCGGGCGGGATCCGCGACGACCGCAGCCTCGAGTCCGCGCTGAGCGCCGGTGCGAAGCGCATCAACCTCGGCACCGCCGCTCTCGAGAACCCCGAGTGGGCCGCGAGCGTCATCGCGCAGTACGGCGACCAGATCGCCGTCGGACTCGACGTGCGCGGCACCACGCTCGCCGCCCGCGGCTGGACGAAGGAGGGCGGCGACCTCTGGCAGGTCCTCGACCGCCTCGAGGAGGCCGGCTGCACCCGCTACGTCGTCACCGATGTGACGAAGGACGGAACGCTGAAGGGGCCGAACCTCGAACTGCTCGAGCAGGTCATGGCGCGCACCCGCCGCCCGGTCATCGCCTCCGGCGGCATCTCGAACCTCGACGACATCGCCGCACTGCGCGACCTCGTCCCGCAGGGCCTCGAGGGCGCGATCGTCGGCAAGGCCCTCTACGCCGGAGCGTTCACGCTCGCGGAGGCGCTGGATGTCGCGTCCGAGTGACGGACGCCCGCTCCCCTCGCATGTGACGGACTCCGCCGGCACCCCGTGGGCCGGCCGGCACTTCGCGCCCAGCGCGGGGGGCGAGGACGACGGCCGAGCGCCGGAGCTCCTCTCGCGCGCTCTCGCCGACTTCGGCGCCGACTCGCGCGGTCCGGAGGCCGTGGTCGACGCCCTGCGGGAGTCCCGGCTGCTGATCCCGCTCGTCGCGCACCTCGGCGAGGAGGGCGACGAGGTCGACGGCCTGCGGACCGACAAGACGCAGGAGCTGTCGATCGTCACGGTCGCCGGGCCCGACGGACGCAGCGTCCTCCCGGTCTTCAGCAGTGTCGAGACCATGCGGCGCTGGGACGCCTCCGCGCGCCCGGTGCCCGTCGACGGCCGTCGAGCGGCATTGGCCGCGGTGGCGGAGTCGACGGAGGTCCTGGTGCTCGACGCCGTCTCGGACCACGAGTTCGCCGTGCGCCGACCCGCGGTCTGGGCGATCGCCGAGGGCGCACCGTGGCGCTCGAGCGCCGAGGATCCCGAGGTGCTCGCCGCTCTCCGGGCGGCGGCCCGGGGCGAGTCGACCGTCGTGTCGGTCGATGTCCGGGCCGGAGACCCGCGTCAGCGGCTCCAGGGACCGGAGATCGTCGTGGTGCTCGCCCTCGTCCCCGGGCTCGACCGCGAGGCGCTCGGCGCCCTCGTGGCGCGGCTGGGGGAGCGGTGGTCCGCCGACGAGATCGTCGCCTCGCGGGTCGACTCCCTCTCGGTGCAGCTGGCTCCCGCCCGCTGAGTCAGGTGACCGGGCCGGTCCACTTCTCGCCCGGGCCCTTGCCGATCGGATCGGGGAGGGGGGACGCCTCGCGGAACGCGAGCTGGAGCGTGCGCAGTCCGTCGCGCAGGCTCCGGGCGTGCATGTCGCTGATGTCGGGAGCTCCGGCGGTCACGAGCCCCGCCAGCGCGTTGATCAGCTTGCGCGCCTCGTCGAGGTCGACCTGGGCGTCCGGCTCGTCGGCGAGGCCGCACTTGACGGCGGCAGCGCTCATCAGGTGCACGGCGGCGGTCGTGATGATCTCCACAGCGGGGACCTCCGCGATGTCGCGGGCGGCCTCCACGTCGGAGGAGTCGTCGGCGTCGCCGAAGCGGCGGACGTAGTCGTCGTCGTACTGGGCCATGGGTCCTTCGTTCGGTGGATCGGGCCCGTGCCGGGGCCTCGCGGAGGGGCCCCGAGCGGCGAGCGCATCCGCTCTGTCGCCCGGGCCGGGATTCTGCTAAGGTGATGCGGGCTCCGAGGCATGTCCTCGGTTCGAAAGTGGAGATTCTCCCACCCGCGCTTGACCGCTTCACTAGGTTACCGGGTCTGAAGCACTCCGCCCTCGGCAACGAGGGCAGGGCTGCGGCACCCGAGCGAAACCTCGGAGGCCGGGTCGCAGGGTGCGAGCACGTGCACGAGCACGTCAGGAATCTCCTCTCTCGGGATGCGCCGGATCAGAATCCGGCAGCAGAGCAGCTACTCACCGAGATCAGAGGAGAAACGCAATCAGCGATCCCCGTACCAACGACCGAATCCGCGTCCCCGAGGTCCGCCTCGTGGGTCCCGCCGGAGAACAGGTCGGCGTCGTGAAAATCGAGGTCGCCCTGCGACTCGCGCAGGACGCAGACCTGGATCTGGTCGAGGTTGCTCCCAACTCCAAGCCTCCCGTCGCCAAGATCATGGACTACGGGAAGTTCAAGTACGAGCAGGCCCAGAAGCTCAAGGAAGCCCGTCGCAACCAGGCGAACACGATCCTCAAGGAGGTCCGTTTCCGCCTGAAGATCGACAAGCACGACTACGAGACCAAGCGCAAGCGCGCCGAGGGCTTCCTCAAGGCCGGCGACAAGGTCAAGGCCATGATCCTGTTCCGCGGTCGCGAGCAGTCCCGCCCCGAGATGGGCGTCCGACTCCTGCAGCGCTTCGCGGAGGACGTGTCCGAGTTCGGCCAGGTCGAGTCCACCCCGACCATCGACGGTCGCAACATGGTGATGGTCATCGGCCCCCTGAAGAACAAGTCCGAGGCCAAGGCCGAGGCCAACGCGGTTCGCGCGGCTCGCCGCGAGGCAAACACCCCTGAGGAATCGGCCGAGGCCGAATCCGTCTGATACTTCGCCGCCCCGGTCTCGGGGCCGGTGGACGCCCTGCTCGCGGGGCACCGGTTTCGCCCCGCTGATGCGGGTGCGACGTGACAAGGAGAGAACATGCCCAAGATGAAGACCCACTCGGGTGCCAAGAAGCGCTTCAAGGTGACCGGCTCCGGCAAGGTCATGAAGCAGCAGGCCGGTATGCGCCACAACCTGGAGTCCAAGTCCAGCGTCCGCACCCGCCGTCTGAACCAGGACCAGGTCCTCGCCCCGCAGGACGCCAAGGTCGCCAAGAAGCTTCTCGGTCTGTAGCCCACTGCCGCGCAGTCCGCTGCGCCGCGTGGTCCGCTACTGCACCGACCCGGATCGATAGGAAGAAAAAGAAATGGCAAGAGTCAAGAGGGCGGTCAACGCCCACAAGAAGCGTCGCGTCATCCTCGAGCGCGCGTCGGGCTACCGCGGCCAGCGTTCGCGCCTGTACCGGAAGGCCAAGGAGCAGGTCACCCACTCCCTCGTCTACTCGTACCGCGACCGCCGCGCGAAGAAGGGCGAGTTCCGCCGCCTCTGGATCCAGCGCATCAACGCCGCCTCGCGTGCGAACGGCCTGACCTACAACCGCTTCATCCAGGGCCTCGCCCTGGCCGGCGTCCAGGTCGACCGCCGCATCCTCGCGGACCTCGCGATCACCGAGCCCGCGACCTTCGCCGCCCTCGTGGCGACCGCGAAGAACGCGCTGCCCGCCGACACGTCGGCGCCCAAGGCCGCCGCGTAGTCCGCACGGACGCTCCCGGAGGGGGTCCCGACCACTGGTCGGGGCCCCCTCCGTCGTTCCCCGCGGCGGCTTCGGGGAGGGCGACGTGTCGCCGGGGCGGCCGACGGCGCCGCCGATAGGCTCGCCGCATGCTCGACAATCCCCGTTCCCCTCGCGTCCGCTCCGTGGCGAAGCTGACCCGGCGTCCCGCGCGGCAGGAGACGGGTCTCTTCCTCCTCGAGGGTCCGCAGGCCATCGCGGAGGCGCTGCGCTACCGCCCCGAGCTGCTCGTCGAGTCGTTCGCGACTCCGACGGCTCTGGAGCGCCACCCCGAGATCGTCGCAGCCGCCGAGGAGGCGGACGTCGAGATCGAGTACGTGACCGAGGACGTGCTGGACGCGATGGCCGACACGGTCACTCCGCAGGGCTTCGTGTCCGTCTGCCGTCAGTTCCCCGTGTCGCTCAAGGACGTCGTCGCCTCCGAGCCGCGACTCGTCGCGGTCCTCGAGGAGGTGCGCGACCCCGGCAACCTCGGCACCATCGTCCGGGCGGCCGACGCCGCGGGTGCCGACGCCGTCGTCCTGACCGGCCGCTCCGTCGACCTGTACAACCCCAAGGTCGTCCGCTCGACGACCGGATCCCTCTTCCACCTCCCCGTCGCCGTCGACGCCGAGCTCGCGGACGTCCTCCAGCGCCTGCGGGCCGTCGGCCTGCGCTCGGTCGCGGCCGATGTGAAGGGGGAGGACCTGCTCGAGGTGCGGGCCCGCGGCGATCTCGCCCAGCCGACCGTCTGGGTGTTCGGCAACGAGGCGCGCGGTCTCGAGGACGCCTCGCTCGAGCTCGTCGACGGTGTCGTCGCGGTGCCGATCTACGGCGCGGCGGAGTCGCTCAACCTCGCGACGGCCGCGTCCGTCTGCCTGTACGAGAGCGCCTTCGCGCTCCGTTCCTGAGAGCGGGCGACGACCGCCTCGGGTCGGAGCGCACCCGCAGGGGGCCTATTAACCTCTGATTACGAAAACGCTCATGATTTGACCGACCCATTCGCGTGTGATTCTCTGGCCGAATGGAAGCAGCTGTGCAGGACGATCGCTCGTCCGCTCCCGTCGGAGCACCCCTCGTCGTCCTGGACGGCGTGCAGAAGCACTACGGGGAGTTCCAGGCCCTGAAGGACATCGACCTCTCCGTGCACCGCGGTGAGGTCGTCGTGGTCCTCGGGCCGTCCGGCTCCGGCAAGTCGACCCTCTGCCGCACGATCAACCGACTCGAGACCATCTCGGGCGGGACGATCTCGATCGACGGGCAGAAGCTGCCGGAGGAGGGCAAGGGGCTCGCCGCGCTCCGCGCCGACGTCGGCATGGTGTTCCAGTCCTTCAACCTCTTCGCGCACAAGACGATCCTCGAGAACGTCACGCTGGGCCCGATCAAGGTCCGCAAGCTCTCGCGCAAGGCCGCCGAGGCCGAGGCCCAGGCGCTGCTCGACCGGGTCGGCGTCGGCCACCAGGCGGGCAAGACCCCGGCTCAGCTCTCGGGCGGGCAGCAGCAGCGCGTCGCCATCGCCCGGGCGCTGGCGATGAAGCCCAAGGTCATGCTCTTCGACGAGCCGACCTCGGCTCTGGACCCCGAGATGATCAACGAGGTGCTCGACGTGATGGTCGGCCTCGCCAAGGACGGCATGACCATGATCGTCGTCACCCACGAGATGGGCTTCGCGCGGAAGGCCGCCGACCGGGTCGTCTTCATGGCCGACGGCGAGATCCTCGAGGACACCGATCCGGAGTCGTTCTTCACCGCGCCGCGCACCGACCGCGCCAAGGACTTCCTCTCGAAGCTCATCACCCACTGACTCCTCCCGCACCAGGAGGTGCGAGGGTGCGCGTCCGCACAGCACGCAGGACGCACGGCCCCGCACAGCATCCATCCGACGGATCGATCCCCACCATCACGGGGAGAGATCGGACATCGCCCGCTCCGGCGGGCCACACCCCAGGAAGGACGACCATGCGCACCAAACTCATGTTCATGACCGCCGGGATCGCAGCAGCGACCCTCGCTCTCGCCGGCTGCTCCGGCGGCGACTCCGGAACCGGCGACGCCGGAGCCGGCTCCGAGGGAAGCGGAGCGGCCTACGAGGTCGCGACCGACGTCACCCTCGAGGGCAGCCCCACCTTCGACGCCATGACCTCGGACGACACGGTCACCATCGGCGTCAAGGAGGACCAGCCCGGACTCGGCTACCTCGACGCCGCGACCGGCGAGCGCTCGGGCTTCGACATCGAGATCGCCAAGTGGATCGCCGCCTCGCTCGGCTTCTCCGAGGACCAGATCGAGTACACCGCGATCCCGTCGGCCAACCGCGAGGCGTCGATCGTGAACGGCGACATCGACTACTACGTCGGCACCTACTCGATCACGGACAAGCGCAAGGAGCAGGTCGGCTTCGCCGGACCCTACTTCGAGACGGGCCAGCAGCTGCTGGTCGCCGCGGACAACGACACGATCGAGGGTCCGGACGACCTCACCGCCGACACCACCGTGTGCTCGGCGACCGGGTCCACCCCGATCCAGAACATCCGCACCAACTACCCCGAGGTGAAGACCGAGGAGTTCGACACGTACTCGCAGTGCGTCGACGCCCTCAACGACGGACAGGTCGACGCGGTCACCACCGACGGCGCGATCCTGATCGGCTACGCGGCGCAGAGCCCCGACGAGCTCAAGGTCGTCGGCGAGCCCTTCAGCACCGAGCTGTACGGAGTCGGCCTGGCCAAGGACGACACCGCGCTGCGCGGCTTCATCAACGACATGTTCACCGAGGGCGGTGACACCTGGAGCGCGATCTACGACGAGACCCTCGGCGAGTCCGGCACCGAGGTCGAGCAGCCCGCGGTCGACGCGTACTAGCAGGCGGTCCCGGGCGGTGCTCTCCGCGCCGTCCGGGACTCCCGCTCCTCCCTCCCACCTCCCGATGAAAGGGCTCGCCGCATGGATGTTCTCCTGAACAACCTCGACGTGTTCGTCCCGGCGTTCGGCAACACGCTGTTGCTCTTCGCCGTCTCGCTCGTGTTCGCCCTCCTCATCGGCACCGTGGTCGGCGCCATGCGCGTCTCGCCCGTCCCGATCGCCCGCGCGGTCGGCACCGTCTACGTGAACACCGTCAGGAACACCCCGCTCACGCTCCTGATGTTCTTCTTCGCCTTCGGCTACCCGAAGCTCGACCTCCCCGATCTCGACTACACGACGCTCGCGATCTGCGCCCTGAGCCTCTACACGGCGACCTACGTCGCCGAGGTGCTGCGCTCGGGCATCAACACCGTGCCGATCGGCCAGGCCGAGGCGGCCCGCGCCGTCGGGCTCGACTTCGGCCTCACCATGACGCAGGTCGTCCTCCCGCAGGCCTTCCGCTCGGTGATCCCCCCGTTGATGAGCGTCCTCATCGCACTGCTGAAGAACACGACCGTCGCTGCGGGCTTCTCCGTCGCCGAGGCCGGCACGATCGTGCGCGAGCTCAACGAGCGCGGCGAGAACAGCCTGATCGTGGTGCTGTGGGTCGCCCTCGTGTTCGTCGTTCTCGTCACCGGCCTCTCGCTCGTCCAACGTCAGCTCGAGAAGAAGTGGAGGGTCGCCCGATGAGCTCCGTCCTCTTCGACAACCCGGGCCCCCGCGCCAGGGCGCGCAACCGCGCGATCGGGGCCGTCGTGATCCTGCTGATCGCCGCCTTCCTCGCCTTCGTCCTCTGGCGGTTCGCCGAGTCCGGCCAGTTCTCGGCCGAGAAGTGGCGCGCCTTCCAGTACCCGCTCGTCTGGCAGAGCATCGGAGCGGCGCTGGGCCAGACCCTCGCCGCCTTCGCGACCGCCGGGGTCGCGAGCATCGTGCTCGGACTCGTCCTCGCCGTCGGCCGCCTCTCGGACCGCCGCTGGATCAACGTCCCGGTCACGCTCTTCATCGAGCTGTTCCGTGCGATCCCCGTCCTCATCCTGATGATGCTGATGTACTACGGACTCCCGTTCGCGGGGCTCAAGCTCAGCCCCTACCTCGCCGTCGTCATCGCGCTGACGCTCTACAACGGCTCCGTCTTCTCCGAGATCTTCCGCGCCGGCATCGAGGCGCTGCCCCGGGGCCAGAAGGAGGCGGGCTACGCGATCGGCCTCCGCAAGGCGGGCGTCATGCGCCTGATCCTGTTCCCGCAGGCGATCCGATCGATGCTCCCGGTCATCATCGCCCAGCTCGTCGTCGCGCTGAAGGACACCGCGCTCGGCTCGATCATCACCTACAACGAACTGCTCTACTACGCGAAGTACCTCGGCAACCAGCCGAGCCTGGACAGCCCGATCATCCCCGCGGCCATCGTGATCGGCGCGATCTACATCGGCATCTGCCTCGCCCTCTCCGGCCTCGCGAAGTGGGTCGAGATCCGCACGAAGAGCAGCGGACGCCGCGGCACCGGGCACCCCGCCGCCCGCGCCACGACCGACACCGCACTGATCGCCGCACAGGACTGAGTCGATTCGCGCCCTCGCCCTCGGCGAGGGCGCCGCGGTCGGCTTTCCGACGTGGTGCGTTCCCGGGAGCGGGGTGCGTGCGGCTAGCGCGAATCGCTGGCACGCGATTCGCGCGTTCGCCTCGTCGAGACCGGCCGGTCGTCCGCCGCCCTGCTGGTCGAGCAGCCGCGGAGCGGCGTATCGAGACCCGCGTTCGCCCGCAGCCGTCGTGGTGGCGCGTCTTCTGCTCGAGCGGCGGCCTGCGGCGGAAGTCGGTTCCTCCGGCTGGTCCTGTCGGCGCCTCTGCTGGTCGAGTAGCCGCGCAGCGGCGTATCGAGACCCGCGTCCGCCCGCAGCTGTCGTGGTGGCGCGTCTTCCGGTCGAGCGACGTCACACGGCGGGGAAGGGCGGCGCAGGCCCTCGCCTACACTGGGGGATCGTGTCCGACAGCAACCCGATCACCGACGAGGCCGTCTCCGCAGCCGTCGCCGAGGCGCTCACCGCGATCAGCGCGGCCGGCGACTCCGCTGCCCTGAAAGCGGCCCGCTCCGCCCATCTCGGCGAAGGCTCCGCCCTCGCCCGACTCAACGCGCAGATGCGCTCCGTGCCGCCCGAGTTCAAGGCCGCCTCCGGCAAGCTCGTCGGCTCGGCCCGCAAGCAGGTGGGCGACGCGTACGCCGCGCGGGAGGCCGAGCTCGTCGCCGCCGAGGACGCGGCCGCTCTCGACGCCGAGCGCGTCGATGTCACCGCCGGCGCGAGCTTCCGCCGCGTGGGCGCCCGCCACCCGCTCTCGCTCCTGCAGGAGACGATCGCCGACGTCTTCGTCGGGATGGGCTGGGAGATCGCCGAGGGCCCCGAGCTCGAGAACGAGTGGTTCAACTTCGACGCCCTGAACTTCGACGAGGACCACCCGGCCCGCGCGATGCAGGACACCTTCTTCGTCGATCCGGTCGACTCCCACCTCGTCCTGCGCACCCACACCTCGCCGGTGCAGATCCGCTCGATGCTCGAGCGCGACCTGCCCGTCTACGTCATCGCGCCCGGACGCGTGTACCGCACCGACGAGCTCGACGCGACGCACACCCCCGTCTTCACGCAGTTCGAAGGACTCGCCGTCGACCGCGGTCTCACGATGGCGCACCTGCGGGGCACCCTCGAGCACGTCGCCCGGCTCCTCTTCGGCGACGAGGCGCGGATCCGCCTGCGTCCGAACTACTTCCCGTTCACCGAGCCCAGCGCCGAGCTCGACATCTGGCACCCGACCTTCGTCGGCGGCGCGCGATGGATCGAGTGGGGCGGCTGCGGGATGATCAACCCGAACGTGCTCCGTGCGGCGGGGATCGACCCGGAGGAGTACTCCGGTTTCGCCTTCGGGATGGGCATCGAGCGCACGCTGATGTTCCGCAACGACGTGAAGGACATGCGCGACATGGTCGAGGGCGACGTCCGCTTCAGCGAGCAGTACGGGATGGTGATCTGATGCGCATCCCGCTGAGCTGGCTGGGCGAGTACGTCGACCTCGAGCAGGGGACGAGCACCGAGTCGGTGCACGCCGCCCTCGTCTCCGTGGGTCTCGAGGAGGAGGACGTCCACCGCTTCGAGGTCTCCGGGCCCGTCGTCGTCGGCGAGGTCCTCGACCTGGTCCCCGAGCCGCAGAAGAACGGCAAGACGATCAACTGGTGCACCGTGCGCGTCGCTCCCGAGGGGGAGACGGCGGCGGACGGAGGCGGGGACGTCCGCGGCATCGTCTGCGGTGCGCACAACTTCGCCGCGGGCGAGAAGGTGGTCGTGTCCCTCCCGGGCGCGGTCCTGCCCGGGCCGTTCCCCATCTCGGCGCGGAAGACCTACGGCCACGTGTCCGACGGCATGATCGCGTCGAGCCGCGAACTGGGCCTCGGCGACGACCACGACGGCATCCTCCGCCTCGCGAGCCTCGGCATCGATCCCGAGGTGGGGACCGACGCGATCGCGCTGCTCGGGCTCGACGATGCGGCCGTCGAGGTCAACGTCACGCCCGACCGGGGCTACGCGTTCTCGATCCGCGGCATCGCCCGCGAGTACGCCCACGCGACAGGAGCCGCGTTCCGCGACCCGGCGCTCTCCGTCGTCGACGCCGGACGCTCGGCAGCGGCACCGGTGTTCCCGGTCGAGATCGAGGACCGTGCTCCGATCCGCGGCCGGCAGGGCGCCTCCGTCTTCGTCACCCGCGTCGTGCGGGGCGTCGACACCGCCCGCCCCACGCCTCCGTGGATGGTGGCGCGCCTGCGCCTGGCCGGCGTCCGCTCGATCTCGCTGGTCGTCGACATCACCAACTACGTCATGTTCGAACTCGGGCAGCCGCTGCACGGCTACGACCTCGCCACCCTGCAGGGCGGCATCGTCGTGCGCCGCGCAGCGCCGGGGGAGACCCTCGAGACCCTCGACGGCCAGACCAGGAGGCTCCACCCCGAGGACCTGGTGATCGCCGACGACGGCGGCGCCATCGGCCTCGCGGGCGTGATGGGCGGGGCTCGCACCGAGATCGGCGGATCGACGCAGGACGTGCTGATCGAGGCGGCGAACTTCGACCCGGTCTCCGTCGCGCGCACCGCCCGTCGGCACAAGCTGCCGAGCGAGGCCTCCCGCCGGTTCGAGCGCGGGGTCGACCCGCTCGTCGCGCCGGTCGCCGCCGCCCGCGTGGTCCAGCTGCTCGTCGAGCTCGCCGGCGGCAGGGCGGACGAGCTCGGCTCGTCGCTGACCGCCTCCGCCGCGGCGCCCGTGATCGAGCTGCCCGACGGCTACGTGTCCTCGCTCATCGGAGTGGAGTACACGCCCGAGGAGATCCGCGGCTCGCTCGTCGAGATCGGCGCGAGCGTCGAAGCGGGCGGATCGGGTCTCCTGGTCACTCCGCCGAGCTGGCGCCCCGACCTCACCGACAAGGCGACGCTCGCCGAGGAGGTCGCGAGGATCACCGGGTACGACCGCATCCCCGCGATCCTGCCGGTCGCGCCCCCCGGACGCGGTCTCACCTCCGGTCAGCGCCTGCGTCGCGTCATCGCTCAGACGCTCGCGGCGACCGGGCTCGTCGAGGTGCTCTCCTACCCGTTCCTCCCGCGCGCGCTCAACGACCGCCTCGGCTCGCCCACCGGCGAGCCCGTGCAGCAGGTGACCCTGGCGAACCCGCTGGACGCGACGGCCGCGCAGCTGCGCGTCACGCTGCTCCCGGGCCTCGTGCAGGTCGCCGCGCGCAACCGGTCGCGCGGTCTGACCGACCTCGCGATCTACGAGACGGGCACGGTGTTCCTCCCCGACGCCTCGGCGCCGTTCGGCTCCGACGTGCTTCCCCGCGGTGCCGAGCGTCCGTCGGCCGACATCGAGCGCGCGCTGAACGCCGGCATCCCGCCGCAGCCGCTGCACGTCGCCGCTCTGCTCACGGGAGCCGCGGTCGAGCGCCAGCCCGGCGTCGCTCAGCGCGACGTCGACTGGCGCGACGCACTCGACGTCGTCCGGGCGATCGGAGCGGCGGCCGGGGTCGACCTCGTCGTCCGTCAGGGCTCGCACGCCGCGCTCCACCCCGGCCGCACCGCCGAGATCCTCCTGGGCGACTCCGTCGTCGGCTACGCGGGCGAGCTGCTCCCCGCGCTGGCGGAGGAGCTCGACCTGCCCCGGCGGGTCGCCGTCGTCGAGCTCGACCTCGATCCCGTCCTCGCCCGAGCCGGAGCCGTCGTCGTCGCGCGACCCGTCGGCGCCCTCCCCGCCGCGACCCAGGACCTCTCGCTCGTCGTTCCGATCGAGGTGGCGGCCGAGGACGTCCGATCGGCCGTCGCCGACGGTGCCGGGATGCTGCTCGAGTCGATCCGCCTGGTCGACGACTACCGCGGCGCGGGCCTGGAGGAGGGGACGAAGTCGCTGACCTTCGCCCTCCGCTTCCGCGCCGCCGATCGCACCCTCACCGCGGCCGAGGCGACCGCCTCGAAGGAGAGCGGAGTCGCGGTCGCGGCCGAGCGCTTCGGCGCGCGACTGCGCGACTGATCGCTGCGGCCGCCGGCTCGCGAGAGCCGACGGCCGCACCGATCGCGTCCCCTGCACGGACTAGGCTGTCGGGCATGACTTTTTCCGTGGCGGTCGCCGGTGCGAGCGGGTACGCGGGCGGCGAGCTCCTGCGCCTGCTCGCCGAGCACCCCGGGTTCGAGGTGCGCACCGTCACGGCGCACGCCAACGCCGGGCAGCCCCTCATCGCCGTGCAGCCCCACCTGCGCTCGCTGCGCCACCTGACCCTCGTCGACACGACGACCGAGAACCTCGCCGGCCATGACGTCGTCTTCCTCGCCCTCCCGCACGGCAGGTCCGGCGAGATCACGGCGACGCTCCCGGACGACGTCCTCGTCGTCGACTGCGGCGCCGACCACCGGCTGACCGACGAGCAGGACTGGGCCGACTACTACGGCGGCGAGTTCGCCGGAGCGTGGCCCTACGGACTCCCGGAACTCCTCATCGGCGGCGGCGGACGCAAGCAGCGCGAGCGGCTCGAGGGCGTCCGGCGCATCGCGGTGCCCGGCTGCAACGTCACGGCCATCACCCTCGGGCTCGCACCGGGACTGCACGCGGGGGTCATCGAGCCCGGCGACCTCGTCTCGGTGCTGGCCGTCGGCCCCTCCGGCGCGGGCAAGAGCCTGCGCACGGATCTGCTCGCGAGCGAGCTGCTCGGCTCGGCCCACGCCTACGGGCTGGGAGGCGCCCACCGGCACAACCCCGAGATCCGGCAGAACCTCGCACTCGCGGGAGCGGGCCCGGTCTCGATCTCCTTCACGCCCGTCCTCGTGCCGATGTCGCGGGGGATCCTCGCCACGTCCACCGCGCGACTGGCCCCCGGGGTGTCGGCGCACGACGTGCGCGCCGCCTGGGAGTCCGCCTACGCCGACGAGACCTTCGTGCAGCTGCTGCCCGAGGGCTCGTTCCCCCGCACGGCCGATGTGGTGGGGGCGAACACCGCGCTCGTGGGCGTGGGCGTCGACGAGCGGGCCCGCCGCGTCGTCGCGATCACCGCGATCGACAACCTGGTCAAGGGCACCGCGGGCGCCGCGATCCAGTCCGCCAACATCGCCCTGGGCCTCGACGAGTCCCTCGGCCTCAGCGTGAACGGAGTCGCGCCGTGAGCGTCACCGCAGCAGCAGGGTTCGAGGCGGCCGGTGTCGTCGCCGGTCTGAAGTCGACCGGCGCCCGCGACATCGCCCTGGTGAAGAACATCGGGCCGCTGCAGAACGCCGCGGCGGTCTTCACGAGCAACCGCTGCAAGGCGAATCCGGTGCTCTGGAGCGAGCAGGTGATGCGCGACGGCGTCGTCTCGGCGATCGTCCTGAACTCCGGCGGGGCCAACTGCTACACCGGGGCGCAGGGGTTCCAGGTCACGCACCGCACCGCCGAGCTCGTCGGCGAGCTGCTCGACGTCGCCGCCGGTGATGTGCTCGTGTGCTCCACGGGGCTGATCGGCGACCAGCTCGACCTCGCGAAGATCACGCGCGGAGTGACCGACGCGGCGGCCGCACTCCCCGGCGCCACCGCGACGGACGCCAGCGAGGACGCCGCCCGGGCGATCATGACGACCGATACCGTCCCGAAGCAGGCGACGGTGCGCTCGGATGACGGCTGGAGCGTCGGCGGCATGGCCAAGGGCGCGGGCATGCTCGCGCCCGGGCTCGCGACCATGCTCGTGGTGATCACGACCGACGCGGTCCTCGACTCCGCGGAGCTCGACACCGCCCTGCGCGCGGCCACCCGCGTGACCTTCGACCGCCTCGACTCCGACGGCTGCATGTCGACGAACGACACCGTGGCCCTGCTCGCGAGCGGTGCGAGCGGCGTGCGCCCCTCGGCCGACGCCTTCGCCGCCGCGCTCACCGAGGTGTGCCGCGACCTCACCCTCCAGCTGCAGGCCGACGCGGAGGGGGCGGCGCACGACGTCGCGATCCGCGTGCTGAACGCCGTGAGCGAGGACGAGGCCGTGGTCGTCGCCCGCGCCGTCTCGCGGAGCAACCTCTTCAAGGCCGCGATCTTCGGCAACGACCCCAACTGGGGCCGGGTCCTGGCCGCGGTCGGCACGACCGACGCCGAGTTCGACCCGTACGGCATCGACGTCGCCATCAACGGGGTGCAGGTCTGCCGCGCCGGCGAGCCGTTCGAGAGCCGCGACCTCGTCGACCTCGCGCCGAGGTCCGTCTCGGTCGACATCGACCTGCACGCGGGCCCCGCGACGGCGACCATCTGGACGAACGACCTCACGCACGACTACGTGCACGAGAACTCGGCCTACTCGAGCTGAGGCGGACATGGACCACGACACCCACACCGAGGCCGAGGGCATCGCCCTGCGCGAGGAGGCCGGGCTCAAGGCGGGCACCCTGATCGAGGCGCTGCCGTGGCTCACGCGCTTCCACGGGCGCACGATGGTGATCAAGTTCGGCGGCAACGCCATGGTGTCGGAGGAGCTGCAGCGCGCCTTCGCACAGGACATCGTCTACCTGCGCTACGCCGGCATCCGTCCGGTCGTCGTGCACGGCGGCGGTCCGCAGATCTCCCGGATGCTCGACCGGCTCGGCATCACGAGCGAGTTCCGCGGCGGGTACCGCGTGACGAGTCCCGAGGCGATGGAGGTCGTCCGGATGGTGCTGACCGGGCAGATCAGCCGCGACATCGTCCGGCGCATCAACGAGCACGGACCGCTCGCCGCCGGCATCTCCGGAGAGGACGCCGGCCTGTTCCTCGGTCGTCGGCGCGGGGTCGTCCTCGACGGCGTCGAGCACGATCTCGGTCTCGTCGGCGACGTCGTCGCCGTCGACCCCGCCGCCGTCCTCGCGCAGCTCGAGGCCGGGCGCATCCCCGTGGTCTCCTCGATCGCTCCCGACTCCGACGACCCGACGCAGTCGCTCAACGTCAACGCCGATGCGGCCGCCGCGGCGCTGGCCGTCGCTCTCGGGGCCGAGAAGCTCGTCATCCTGACGGATGTGGCGGGCCTCTACTCCGACTGGCCGAACCGCGACTCGCTGGTCTCCCAGATCTCCTCCGACGAGCTCATCCACCTGCTGCCCTCGCTCGAGTCCGGCATGATCCCGAAGATGACGGCGTGCCTCGACGCCGTGCAGGGCGGTGTGCCCAAGGCCGCGATCATCGACGGACGGCTCGCGCACTCGGTGCTCCTCGAGGTGTTCACCAGCGAGGGCATCGGCACCGAGGTCGTCGCCTCGCCCCGACCGGACGACCGGGAGCGAACGTCGGGCCGCTGACCCGTCAGCGGCCCCGGCTCCGAGCGCGCGCCCTCCCGGGTCCGCGCACCGACGGCCGCTCCGGCCGTTCCGCTCGTCCAGAAAGGTCCGTCATGCCCTCCGACACCCCCGGTTCCACCGCGGTCGACTCCCGCGCCGACGAGGCGCAGCAGCGCTACGCGTCCGCGATGATGCGGACGTTCGCCCCTCCGCTCGCCGTCCTGGAGCGCGGAGAGGGCTGCCGCGTCTGGGACGTCGACGGTCGCGAGTACCTCGACTTCCTCGGCGGCATCGCCGTCAACTCGCTCGGGCACGCCCATCCGGTCTTCGTGGAGGCGGTGAGCCGCCAGTCCGCGGCGATCGCCCACGTGTCCAACTACTTCGCCACCGCGCCGCAGATCGCGCTCGCCGAGAAGCTCCGCGAGCTCACCGGCGCGGGGGAGCAGGGGCGCGTCTACTTCGCGAACTCCGGGACGGAGGCGAACGAGGCCGCGTTCAAGCTGGCGCGACTGAACGTCGAGGGCGGGGCGCGCCCGCGCATCCTGGCGCTCCGCAACGCCTTCCACGGGCGCACCATGGGCGCCCTCGCGCTGACCGGCAAGGCCGCGATGCGGGCGCCGTTCGAGCCGATGCCCGCCGGGGTGGAGCACATCGACGCGAGCGTCGAGGCCCTCGAGTCCGCGCTCGACACCTCGGTCGCGGCCCTCGTCGTCGAGCCCATCCAGGGGGAGGCGGGGGTGATCCCGCTGCCCGACGGCTTCCTCGAGCGCGCACGGGAGTTGACCCGCGAGCACGGCGTCCTCCTGATCGTCGACGAGATCCAGACCGGGGTCGGCCGCACGGGCCACTGGTTCGCCTACCAGCGCTCCGGCATCGTCCCGGATGCGATCACCCTCGCCAAGGGTCTGGGCGGCGGGTTCCCCGTCGGCGCGCTCGTGACCTTCGGCCGGGCCTCGGAGCTGTTCCAGAAGGGGCACCACGGCAGCACGTTCGGCGGCAACCCTCTGGCGACCGCCGTCGCGGGAGCAGTCCTGGGCGAGATCGAGCGGGCCGGACTGCTGGCCAACGCCCGCGAGCGCGGTGAGCAGATCGTCCGGGCCGTCGACGCCCTGTCCTCTCCGCTCATCAGCGGCGTCCGCGGCGCGGGGCTGCTGCTGGGCATCGCCCTCACCGAGCCCGTCGCCGCGGAGCTCGCGGCGGCGGCACTCGCGGAAGGGCTCATCGTGAACGCCGCGAACGAGGCGAGCATCCGACTCGCGCCACCGCTGATCGTCTCGGCCGCCGACGTGGACGACTTCGCCGTCCGCTTCGCGCGGGCGCTCTCGACCCTCACCTCCGACCACTCCTCGACCGAAAGCGACCCGCTCCCGTGACCCGCCACTTCCTCCGCGACGACGACATCACCCCCGCCGAGCAGGCCGAGATCCTCGATCTCGCCCTCGAGCTCAAGCGCGACCGGTGGTCGAGGACGCCGCTCGAGGGTCCGCAGACCGTGGCCGTGATCTTCGACAAGTCCTCGACCAGGACCCGCGTGTCCTTCGCCGTCGGCATCGCCGATCTCGGCGGCGCCCCGCTGATCATCTCCACCGCTAGCAGCCAGCTCGGCGGCAAGGAGACGGCGTCCGACACCGCCCGGGTGCTCGAGCGCCAGGTAGCCGCGATCGTGTGGCGCACCTACGCGCAGTCGGGGCTGGAGGAGATGGCCCGCGGCACCCGCGTGCCCGTCGTCAACGCGCTGTCCGACGAGTTCCACCCGTGCCAGCTGCTGGCCGACCTGCTCACGATCCGCGAGCACCGCGGCCGCCTCGCCGGCCTCACGCTGACCTTCTTCGGCGACGGCGCGAGCAACATGGCGCACTCCTACCTGCTCGCCGGAGCGACGGCGGGCATGCACGTGCGGATCGTCTCGCCCGACACCTACGCGCCCGACCCCGAGGTGCTGGCCGACGCGCAGCGCATCGCCGCGACCACGGGAGGATCGGCGACGACGACGACCGACCCCGCCGCGGGCGCGACCGGCTCCGACATCGTGATCACCGACACCTGGGTGTCGATGGGCAAGGAGGAGGAGAAGGCGCAGCGCGTCGAGACGTTCGGCGCCTACCGCGTCGACGCCGGGACGATGGCGGCCGCGGCTCCCGACGCGCTCTTCCTCCACTGCCTCCCCGCGGACCGCGGGTACGAGGTGACCGCCGACGTGATCGACGGCCCGCAGAGCGTGATCTGGGACGAGGCCGAGAACCGCCTCCACGCCCAGAAGGCACTGCTCGTCTGGCTCCTCGAGCGCGCGGGCGAGACCGCCGCCGCTCAGTAGACTCGACAGCCGAACCGAGGAGAACCATGACGGAACGACCCTCCGCCCGTGCGGGCGAGGCCGGCGCGCTCTGGGGCGGCCGCTTCGCCGGCGGGCCCTCGCCCGAGCTCGCAGCCCTCTCGAAGTCCACGCACTTCGACTGGCAGCTGGCCGAGTACGACCTCGCCGGGTCCCGCGCCCACGCGCGAGCGCTCGCCGCCGCGGGGTACCTCGACGACGTCGAGCTCCAGCAGATGCTCGATGCCCTCGAGCGCCTGCGGGCGGACGTCGTCGACGGCCGCTTCGTCGCCGAGGAGTCCGACGAGGACGTGCACGGCGCCCTGGAGCGCGGCCTGATGATCGAGGCCGGCCCCGAGCTCGGCGGCAAGCTGCGGGCGGGCCGGTCGCGCAACGACCAGATCGCGACCTTCGTGCGGATGTACCTCCGCGACCACGCCGCCGTCGTCTCCGAGCAGGTCGTCCAGCTCATCGACGCGATCGCCGCGCAGGCGTCGGCGCACCCCTCCGCGATCATGCCGGGCCGCACGCACCTCCAGCACGCTCAGCCCGTGCTCCTGGCGCACCACCTGCTCGCGCACGCCTGGGCGCTGCTGCGCGACCTCGAGCGCCTGCGCGACTGGGGCGTGCGGGCCGACGTCTCGCCCTACGGGTCGGGGGCACTCGCCGGATCGACGCTCGGTCTCGACGCCGGCGCCGTCGCCACTGAGCTCGGCTTCGCCGCCAGCGTCCCCAACTCCATCGACGGCACGGCGAGCCGGGACCTCGTGGCGGAGTTCGCGTTCGTCGCCGCGATGATCGGAGTCGACGTCTCGCGTATCGCCGAGGAGATCATCCTCTGGAACACCCGCGAGTTCTCGTTCGTCACCCTCGACGACGGCTACTCGACGGGGTCGTCGATCATGCCGCAGAAGAAGAACCCCGACATCGCCGAGCTCGCCCGCGGCAAGGCGGGCCGGCTCCTCGGCAATCTGACCGGGCTCCTCGCGACGCTCAAGGCGCTGCCGCTGGCCTACAACCGCGATCTGCAGGAGGACAAGGAGCCGGTCTTCGACTCGGTCACCACCCTCGAGGTGCTGCTCCCCGCGTTCAGCGGGATGATCGCGACCCTCACCTTCCACACCGATCGCATGGCGGAGCTCGCACCCCAGGGGTACTCGCTCGCCACCGATGTCGCCGAGTGGCTGGTCAAGAAGCACGTGCCGTTCCGCGACGCCCACGAGATCACCGGCGAGCTGGTGAAGGCGGCGGAGCAGCGCGGCCTGGGGCTCGAGGAGCTCGACGACGAGGAGCTGGCCGCGGTCTCGCCGCTCCTCACGCCGGACGTCCGCTCGGTGCTCTCGCTCGAGGGCTCTGTCGCCAGCCGCGACGGAGTCGGCGGCACCGCCCCGGCGCGCGTCGCGGAGCAGCTGGCCCAGCTCACCGAACGGGTCCGCGTCGTGCGCTCGTCGCTCCGGGGGGAGCGCTGATGACGCTCCGCAAGGACGACGACGACGACCGGCGCCCGCTGCGCCCCGTGCAGCAGCGGATCCTGGTGGCCGTCGCCGTGGTGATCATCGTCGCCGTCGTCGTGGTCACGCTCGTCTCCGGTCAGAGCTTCTTCTAGGCCGTGACCCGGCCGATCGACCTCCGGCGCTCTGCGCTCGACGTGGCGCCGGACCTGCTGGGCTGCGTCCTCGTGCATCGCAGCCCGGAGGGTCCGGTCGCCGTGCGCCTCACCGAGGTCGAGGCCTACCTCGGAGTCGGCGAGGACCCGGGCTCGCACGCCTACCGGCGCCGGACCGAGCGCACGGCGCCGATGTTCGGCGAGCCGGGCACGATCTACGCGTACTTCACGTACGGCATGCACACGTGCGTGAACATCGTCTGCGCGCCAGCGGGAACAGCGTCGGCGGTGCTGCTGCGGGCCGGCGAGGTCGTGGAGGGCCTCCCCCTCGCGCGGTCCCGGCGCCCGGCGGTGCCGGACCGGGATCTCGCCCGCGGCCCCGCCAGGCTGACCCGCGCGCTCGGGGTGCTGCTGTCGGAGTCGGGGGATCCGCTCGAGGAGTCCTTCGAGCTGCGCCCGCGTCGGGCCGCCGTCGCGATCACCGCATCCCCTCGGACCGGAGTCGCCGGACCGGGCGGAGGCGAGGAGTACCCCTGGCGGTTCGCGATCGCCGGCGAGCCCACGGTGTCGCCGTACCGCCGGGCGGTGCCGCGTCGGCGCGCCGGTGGAGCTCAGCCCGCGAGGTAGAGCCGTGCGAGCGTCCCGAGCGCGGCCGACCACGCGAGGCTGGCGAGGGTGCCGATGATGAAGCGCTCGCGGGCCTCCGGTGAGGCCAGCTCGCTGAAGCGGCCGACGCCCTTGACCGCGACCACCACTGCGACGCCCTCGGGGATCCCGCTCATGAGGGCACCGGCGGTCGCGATGCGCTCGAGGACCCCGATGGTCGTTCCGCCGCGGAGCACCTCGATCGGCTGGCCGATGGCGCTGGGCGACGCGGTCGCCGCCGACGGAGATCGGGGCGCCGCGATCATGATGCCGCCGTGGGCGCCCGCCCGGGCGTCGGACGTCGCCAGATCCAGAGTCAGGAGCACTACGGGCCCGCCGCCGAGCACGGCGATCGCGAAGGCCGCCGTCGCGACGAGCAGGGCGACCGGCACCGGCGCGGAGGATCCCGCGAGTCCCGTGAGGAGGAACCCCGCCACCACTCCGCCGATCCCGATCCATGCGAGGACGGGCCGTCTCAGGCGCAGCGCGAGCGCCGTGCCGACGAGAGCCGCGACGAGGACGAGGACGACTCCCGTCCATGCGAGGGACTGCACGGAGGCGGCCACCGCGTCGGGGAGTGCGCTGGGTAGTGCGCTGGGGAGTGCGCTGGGGAGCATCGTCATCGCTCGGTCCTCTCGTCGGCGGGGTCGAGCGTACGGTCGACCACCGTCAGGAGCCGCGCGAGGGCCGCGGCGGCCGGGGCGTCCACGCGGGCACTGGCCGCGCGCACCCGCAGGCTCACGGCCTGCGGGGTGACGGCGAGATGCTCGGCCGCGTCCTTCTGGCTGCGCCCGGCGGCGAGGAGGTCGACGATCTCCCACCCCGCCTCGGACCGGGAGTCGCGCAGCTGCAGGAGCGGGTCGAACAGCGCCTGCGCGTCGGCGGGGGAGGGGAAGGCCGTCGACGCGTCGTCGGGATCCGTCGAGAAGCGGCTCGGTCGGGTCTTCGCGGCCTCGACCGCCCGACGCGCCGCGAAGTGCGCGGAGCCGGTCGCCGCACGAGTGGTGCGGGGGAGGGGGCGCTCCACCGGCCCCACGCCCAATCCGATACTCCAATGACCGGTCCGGTGCAGAGCCAGGACGAGGGCGACGACGACTTCCGCGCGGTCGAGGACGAACTGGAACTCGTCCCCCGCGGTCCTCTCGGGCGGAAGGACGAAACCGTCCGCATGCTCGAGGAGCAGTCGGGCGATGGCGTCGTCGACACGGTCACGGTCACGTCTGCTATCGCGCTGATCCGCAGTGATGACGAACACGAGCACCTCCTGCGACAAGGATCCAGGCTTGATCTCCCCACATCAAGCCCAGATGCTTGATAGCCAGCCCGGGCAGCGGCCGTGCGGGCGATACCCTGGACGCGTGATCGATCAGTCTGTCCACGGCTCCTCCGCGAACCCCCTGCTGGACGCGGCCTTCGAGACCGTCTGGGACGAGATCGTCTGGCGCGGATCCGTCCACGTCTCGACGGATCGCGACTCGCTCCGGGAGCTCCTCGCCGGCGACCCGATCACCTACTACTGCGGATTCGACCCGACCGCGCCGAGCCTGCACCTGGGCAATCTCGTGCAGCTCATCCTGATGCGCCGGCTCCAGCTGGCGGGCCACCGGCCGCTCGGTCTCGTCGGTGGCTCGACGGGACTGATCGGCGACCCGCGGCCCACCGCCGAGCGGACGCTGAACTCGCGCGAGACCGTGACGGAGTGGGTGCAGCGCCTCCAGGGCCAGGTCTCGAGGTTCCTCTCCACGGAGGGGGAGAACCCGCTGCGCCTGGTGAACAACCTCGATTGGACCGCGCCCCTCTCGGCGATCGACTTCCTCCGGGAGATCGGCAAGCACTTCCGAGTGGGCACGATGCTCAAGAAGGACGCCGTGAGCGCGCGGCTGAACTCGGACGCCGGCATCAGCTACACGGAGTTCAGCTACCAGATCCTCCAGGGACTGGACTTCCTCGAGCTCTACCGCCACTACGACTGCGTGCTCCAGACCGGGGGCAGCGACCAGTGGGGCAACCTCACGAGCGGGACCGATCTCATCCACCGCACGGAGGGCGACTCGGTGCACGCGATCGGCACCCCCCTGGTGATGAACTCCGACGGCACCAAGTTCGGCAAAAGCGAGGGCAACGCCGTCTGGCTGGACCCGGAGCTGACCAGCCCGTACGCCTTCTACCAGTTCTGGCTCAACGTCGACGACGACGACGTCGTCGACCGGTTGAAGGTCTTCACGTTCCTGCCCCGGGTCGAGATCGAACGTCTCGCCGAGGCGACCGCCGCAGCGCCTTTCAAGCGCGAGGCGCAGCGGGCCCTCGCGTGGGAGGTCACGTCGCTGGTCCACGGGGAGACGGTGACGCGCCAGGTGATGGACGCGGCATCGGCACTCTTCGGCCGCGGAACGCTCGAGGGCATCGACCCCTCGATCCTCCGCGGTGCGCTCGAGTCGGTGCGGACCATCGGAGCCGGGCGCGCGACGCCCGTGATCCAGGCCGTCGTCGACACCGGTCTCGCAGCGAGCCTGGGGGAGGCGCGTCGGGGCATTGCGCAGGGCGGGATCTCGGTGAACAACGTCGTCGTCACAGACGACGCCGCGGTTCTCGGCGACCTCCCGCTGATCGACGGCATCGCCGTGCTGCGCCGAGGCAAGAAGAGCTTCGCCGGCGCGTTCGTCGCCGAGAGCAGCTGACGAACCCGACACGCCCGGGTTCCGGGCGACTTGCGGGCCCGCGAAACATCGACGTAATGTAACCCCTCGTCACCCCAAAGGAGCGGCGAGCGAGAGTCGGACGCAGAGCGTCGAGACCCGGTCGTCGACCTCAAGCGGGGACCATCCCCTCGCTCCACCGCCCGCGAGAGATTCGTCTCTTGAAGGTCTCGGATCGCGAGCGTAAGATGTAAAGCCTCCGCAGGACCTCGGTCCCGCTTCGCTGCAGCACCGTCACCGGGAACGATGACGACGAGCGGGTGAAGGTGACGGAAGGTGATCGCGAGATCGCCGCGTTCGTGTAGACGAACTCCGCCGCTGACATCATGAAGACGCCGATTTGACACGGCGTGCGGACGTGCTAAGTTAGTCAAGTTGCCACGGGGGCGATCGGAACTGCGGTTCTGATAAGCATAACCGGTTCTGGCAACCACAATCAAATCGAGTGCCTCCGGGCCTCGATCGCAACATCTTCGATCACTCTCGTTGTGAAGCATCTTTTTTGGTGTGGAGGCGGGGTGTGTCCGATTCTTGAGAACTCAACAGCGTGCACTATGTTCAATGCCAATTTTATACCCCGGCCGGGTCTTGTGATCTGGTTGGGATTCCTTTGGAAATTGATGTCAGTAATGATGTCTTATTTGCTAGAGGTCAAACTTGACTTCCTTCTCTTCGGGGTTGGTTGTCGTAAATTTTTTTACGGAGAGTTTGATCCTGGCTCA
>NZ_JAMRYM010000016.1:0-49503 GCF_023743255.1 Rathayibacter rubneri
CAGCCCGCCCAGCAGCGGAGCGAGCGCCGATGCCGGGCGCCCGTCGACCGCTCCGGCGACGAGCTGCGCGACCAGCCAGGCGAACGCGATCGCTCCGAGCGTGCGGGCGAGCGCGAGAGCGCCGCCGAGCACGAGGAACTTGCGCGCCGCCCGGGCGTAGCGGAGCAGGCGGGGGTCGAGGGGCTTCACGTCAGAGGGGGCTTCCGGTCGCGGTCGTCACGTCAGTGGGCGTCCACCGGGATCTGCGTGCGGGTGATGCGCTTGCGGAAGATCCAGTAGGTCCAGGCCTGGTACCCCACGATCAGCGGGACGAACACCAGCGCCGTCCAGCTCATGACCGTCAGCGTATAGGGCGTGCTCGAGGCGTTCTCGATCGTGAGGCTGTTCGCCGCGTCGTTCGAGGCGGGCATGACCGCGGGGAACAGCGTCGTGAACAGCGCGAGGACCGCAAGGGCGATCGTGCCGGCGAGGAGGGCGAAGGCGCGGCCCTCCCGACCGCGGAGGTTCGCCACCCAGGCCAGGATCAGCGCCCCGGCCGCGGCGAGCGAGAGCAGCCACGAGGGTCCGGTGCCGGCCTGCAGGTTCGTCCAGGCGAGGAACACGGCCGCGACCACGATCGTGAGCAGCCCCGCCTTCGTCGCCAGCCGGCGCGCCCGCTCGCGGATCTCCCCGTCCGTCTTGAGCGAGACGAAGACCACTCCGTGCGTGAAGAACAGCAGGAGGGTCGTCAGACCGCCCAGGAGCGCGAAGGGGTTCAGCAGGTCGAGCACGGTGCCGGTGTAGTTGTGGTCGGCGTCCAGCGGCACGCCCTGCACGATGTTGGCGAAGGCGACGCCCCAGAGGAACGCCGGAAGCGCCGAGCCCACGACGATCATGCGGTCGAACCGCGTCTTCCAGGCCGCCTCCGGGCGCTGGTGGCGGTACTCGAACGAGACGCCGCGGGCGATCAGCGCGAGCAGGATCAGCAGCAGCGGCAGGTAGAACCCGCTGAAGAGCGTGGCGTACCACTCGGGGAACGCCGCGAACATCGCCGCTCCCGCCACGATGACCCAGGTCTCGTTGAGGTCCCAGACCGGGCCGATCGTGTTGATGAGGACCCGGCGGTCGGTGTCGTCGCGACCGAGGAACGGGAGCGACATGCCGACGCCGAAGTCGAAGCCGTCGAGGACGAAGTAGCCGATGAAGAACGCGGCGACGACCCAGAACCAGAGGGTGGGCAGATCCATGGTGGTGCCTCCTAGTAGACGGTGCCGACGAGCTGCGGGCGACCGCTCTCCTCGTCGATCTCGGGGGCGTCGTCGGGTCCGGCCTGGGCCGCCCGCGTGATGAGCCGGAACTCGACGACCGCGAGGGTGCCGTAGATCGCGGTGAAGGAGAGGAGCGAGATCAGCACCTCGACGCCGCTGACGCCGGGCGAGACTCCGTCGGCCGTCTTGAGCAGGCCGAAGACCAGCCAGGGCTGACGGCCCATCTCGGTGAAGACCCAGCCGACGATCATCGCGAACAGGGGCAGCGGAGCGGCCCAGATCGCGACCTTCCACATCCACTGCTTCGGCTCGCGGCCCTTGCGGGTGAACCAGAGGCCGGCGGCGGCGACGCCGATGGCCAGGACGCCGAGCGCCATCATCCAGCGGAACGACCAGTAGGTGACCCAGATGATCGGGGTGTAGTCGCCGGGGCCGTAGACCTGCTCGTACTGCGCCTGCAGGTCGTTGATGCCCTCGACCGTGCCGGTGAACGTGTGGGTCGAGAGGAACGACAGCAGGTACGGGATGCGGATCGAGAACAGCTCGCTCGAGCCGTCGGGCGTGCCCCAGGTGAAGACCGAGAACGAGGCGTCGACGCCCGTCGAGGTGCGGTAGAGCGCCTCCGCCGCCGCCATCTTCATCGGCTGGGTGTCCACCATCGCGAGACCGAGCTGGTCGCCGGTCAGGAGGGTGAGACCGCCGCTGATGATCATCATCCAGGCGCCGAACTTCAGCGCCGGGCGCATGGTCTCGAGGTGCCGGCTGCGCGAGAGGTGGTACGCGGCGACGCTGATGATGACCGCGGCCGACACCATGAAGCAGGCGAAGATCGTGTGCGGGAACGCCGCGAGAGCCACCTTGTTGGTGAGCAGCGCCCAGATGTCGGTGAGCTCGGCCCGGCCCTTCGCCTCGTTGATCCGGAAGCCGACCGGGTTCTGCATGAAGGCGTTCGCGGCGATGATGAAGTACGCCGAGAGCGTCGTGCCCAGCGAGGTCAACCAGATCGTGGCGAGGTGCAGCTTCTCGGGGAGCTTGTCCCAGCCGAAGATCCAGAGGCCGATGAAGGTCGCCTCGAGGAAGAAGGCGAGAAGCCCCTCGAATGCGAGCGGAGCGCCGAAGACGTCGCCGACGAAGCGCGAGTAGTCGCTCCAGTTCATGCCGAACTGGAACTCCTGAACGATCCCGGTGACCACGCCCATCGCGAAGTTGATCAGGAAGAGCTTCCCGAAGAACTTCGTGAGCTGCAGGTAGTGGATCTTCGAGGTCCGCACCCAGGCGGTCTGGAAGATCGCGACGGTCAGCGCCATGCCGATCGTCAGCGGCACGAAGAGGAAGTGGTAGATCGTCGTCAGGCCGAACTGCCACCTCGACAGCAGGAGCGGATCCAGGAGTTCGTTCACGGCCCCGAGCCTAGGTCCGCGTCGGGGCGCCGATGGCCTCCGATCCCAGTACTGGGGCGGATGTGCGCCCCGTCGGACCCCTCCTGCGACACCCTTTCACGGGCCGCCCCCGGCCCCCTCCGGAGGGTTCCGCGCAGAGGTTGTGTCGACGTCGAGACGGACTGTCTCGACGTCGAGGAACACCCCCGCCGGAGGACGGTCGAGAAGGACTCGGGACCGGCACGGGCGTTGCCGCGGACGTCTCGAGGCCGAGCGATCTGCGCGAGGTTCGGAAGCTGAGCATCCGGTCCACCGCCTCCCGGCTTCTTCTCAGGATGAACGGACCGCACCGGCGTGTTGAACGTCCGTTCAGCCTGCGCGACCGCGCATGACGGCGCGTGCACCGCGCGTCCGGCCTCGCCCCGTACGATCGATCCATGCCGAGCAAGGGGAGCTACGCCAAGGGTGTCGCCAAGCGCGAGGAGATCCTCCAGACCGCGCTCGAGGTGTTCTCGCGCCAGGGGTACCGCAAGGCCTCCCTGCGCGAGATCTCGGAGGCGGTCGGACTGACGCAGGCGGGCCTGCTGCACTACTTCGATTCGAAGGAGGAGCTCTTCGCCGAGGTCCTCCGCAAGCGCGACGACCTCGACCGGACGGCCTACGACCTCGACCGGACGGGCGACGCCGCGATCGAGGAGCTCGTTCGCCTCATCCGGCACAACAGCGACGTGCCCGGTCTCGTGCACCTCTACGCCACGCTGTCCGCCGACGGGACCGACCGCTCGCACCCCGCCCACCCGTTCTTCGTCGAGCGCTACGCCATGGTCATCGAGCTCCTGGCGTCGCGGGTCCGCGAGGACCAGCGCGAGGGGCTCATCGCGGCGGACGTCGATCCCGAGATCGCCGCGCGCATGATCACGGCCCTCTCCGACGGCCTGCAGATCCAGTGGCTCCTCGACGACGAGGTCGACATGGGCTCGATCGTCGAGACCTTCTGGGCGCTGCTCAAGCGCGTGCGCTGACACGACGGCTCCGACGTGAACGACGCCCTCACCGCGATCCTGGACTTCGTCGTCTCCGTGCCGCCCGTCTGGCGCACCCTGCTCGCCGGGCTCGCGATCTTCCTCGAGACGACGATCCTCGCCGGACTGATCGTGCCGGGCGACACGGTCGTGATCGTCACCGCGACGGGTGTCACCACTCCCCTGCAGTTCTTCGCCCTCGCCCTCACGGTGATCGTGGGAGCGCTCGGCGGCGAGTCCGTCGGATTCGCGCTGGGCCGCTTCTTCGGGCCGCGGATCCGCGGCTCCCGCCTCGGGCGCCGGCTCGGCGAGAAGAACTGGCTCCGCGCCGAGCGCTACCTCGCGCGCCGCGGGGGCATCGCCGTCTTCCTCTCGCGCTTCCTCCCGGTGCTCCACTCGCTCATCCCCCTCACGGTCGGGATGAGCGGGATGGGCTACCGCACGTTCATGGCGTGGACGACGCCCGCGTGCGTCATCTGGTCCTTCGCCTACGTCGGAGTCGGCACGGCGGTCGCGGGCGGCTACCGGGAGCTCTCGGACACCCTGCACTGGGCCGGGTACCTCTTCGTCGGGGCCATCGTGCTGTTCGTCCTGCTCGTGCTCGGCGGCAAGAAGCTGCTCTCACGAGCAGAGGCGCGTCACCTCGACGAGTGACGCGCCCCTGCGCGGTGCGGTCGGCCGGAGCCGACCCGGTCAGCCGATCAGGCCGGCCGAGGTGAGCCACTCGGTCGCGATGGCCGCGGCCGACTTCTGCTCGTTGACGCTCTCGGAGTTGAGCGAGACGAGGTCCTCGGCGCTCAGCTCGGCGCTGACCGCGTTCAGCACGTCGGCGGCCTCCTCGTCGACCTTCTCGGAGACGATCGGCACCACGTTGTCCGCGACGAACAGGCCGTCGGGGTCCTCGAGGGGCAGCAGCGAGTTCGACTCGATGTTGGGGTCGGCGGTGTAGATGTTCGCCAGCTGGATCTGGTTGCCGGTCAGCGCGTCGACGGTCGTCGATCCGCCGCTGTCCTCGATCGCCTGGAACGTGGTCGCCACGCCGTACTTCTCCTGCAGCGCGTCCGGCCCGTAGGGGCGGGTCTGCAGCTCGGAGTTGCCGCCCAGCACGATCGGGTCGGTGACCTTCGAGAGCGAGGCGATGTCGGTGAGGCCCCACTGGTCGGCGAAGGCCTGGGTGACCGTGTACGAGTTCTGGTCGCTGGCGTCCGCCGCGTCCAGGGCGCGCAGGCCCTCGGGCAGCGCCTCGGTCAGCGCCGAGTACACGTCGTCGGCGGAGGTCGCGGTCGTGTCGGGCTCGAGAGCCTGGAGGAGGCTTCCGCCGTACTCGGGGAAGACGTCGATCGAGCCGCTCTCGATCTCGGGGAGGTAGATCTCGCGCTGTCCGATGCGGAAGTCGCGCTGCACGGTGAACCCGCCGTCTTCCAGCGCCTGCGCGTAGATCTCGGCGACGATCTCGTTCGAGTAGTAGTCCTGCGAGCCGACGACGATCGTGTCGCCGCCCTCGGCGGCACCCGATCCCTCGTCCAGCGGATCGCTCGAGGAACACCCTGCCAGTGCCACGACGGCACCGACCGCGAGTGCGCCCAGCGCGACACGGCCCTTCGTGAAGTGTGCTGTGAACATTGCTATTTCCTCTCTTCGGTGGGGATCCCCACCACCGCGCGTCGTCGGGGCGACGAGGCGCGGATGTTCGAACGGCCGGCGGCGCTGCCGGCGAGACCGAGGACCACTCCGCGCGGGACGGCGACCCGCTGGAGGACGGCGTAGACCACCTCGCTGATCAGAGTGAGCACGATGACGATGATCGACCCGGCGAGCATCTGCGGGTAGTCCCCCGCCTTCACGCCCTGGAAGATGTAGCGGCCGAGCCCTCCGGCGCCGATGAAGTCGGCGAGCGTGGCGGTCGCGATGATCTGCAGCGTCGCCGAGCGGAGCCCGCCCATCAGCAGCGGGAGCCCGAGCGGGATCTCGACCCTGGTGAGGATCTGCCACTCCGTCATGCCGACCGAGCGGGCGGCGTCGACGGTGCGACGGTCGACTGCCTCGAGACCGGAGTAGGCACCGGCGAGGATCGACGGGACGGCGAGGATCACCAGGGCGATGAGCGGTGCGCCCAGACCCAGGCCCAGGCTCATGGCGGCGAGCACCAGCACGCCGAGCGTCGGGAGCGCGCGCAGACCACCGGCGACGGGGACGGCGATCCCCTTGCCCTTGCCGGTGTGCCCGATCGCGTAGCCGATCGGGATCGCGATCGCCGCGGCGATCACGAGGACGAGGAGGCTGATGCCCAGGTGCTGGGCGACCCGGGTGGGGATGCCGTAGATCCCGGTCCAGTGCTCCGCGTCGCCGATCCAGGCGAACGCCTCGAGGATGAGGTTCACGTCGTGACCGCCTTCCGGGGCGCGGAGGCTCGGCGGTCGGAGCGGACGCGGTCCGCCGCGGTCCACGGCATCACCAGGCGTCCGAGCAGGACCAGCAGGCCGTCCAGGGCGAGGGCCAGCGCGATCGTGAGCACGATGCCGGTGACGATCTCGCCGGTGATCCCGCGCTGGAACCCGTCGGTGAAGAGCAGGCCGAGGCTCTGGATGCCGAGCACGGCGCCGACCGTCACCAGGCTGACCGTGCTCACGGTGACCACCCGGAGGCCCGAGAGCAGGACCGGGCCGGCGAGGGGGAACTCGACCTTCCAGAAGCGCGCCCAGTCGGAGTAGCCCATCGCCGTGGCCGACTGGATCACGTCGTCCGACACCGCCGAGAGCGCATCGGCGGTCGTGCGGACCATGAGCGCGATGCCGTAGAGCGTGAGGCCGATGACCACGTTGGCCGTCGAGCGCAGGGGGATGCCGAGCACGGCCGGGAGCAGGATGAACATCGCCAGCGACGGGATCGCGTAGAGCACCCCGAGCGCGGTGAGCAGAGTGCCGCGACTCCAGCGGTACCGGTTGGCGAACCAGCCGAACGGCACCGAGAGCACGAACGAGAGGAGTATCGGCGGCACCGAGAGAGCGAGGTGCGCGAGCAGGTTCGCGACGATCGAGTCGACGTTGTTGACGACCCAGTTCACGAATCGACGCCGTCCCGGCCGCGCAGCACTCCCGTAGGGCGCCCGTCGCCGTCGATCACCAGGCGCACTCCGTCCCGCTCCTGGATGCTGAGCGTGCGCTTGCCGCGGTCGGCGCCGATGAAACCGGCGACGAAGTCGCTGGCGGGCGCCGCGAGGATCTCGGCGGGCGAGCCCTTCTGGGCGATGCGGCCGCCCTTCTCGAGGATCACGACCTGGTCGCCGAGCAGGAAGGCCTCGTCGATGTCGTGGGTGACGAATACCACGGTCTTGTCGAGCTCGCGCTGGAGCCGCAGGGTCTCACGCTGCAGATCGGCGCGCACCAGCGGGTCGACGGCGCCGAAGGGCTCGTCCATCAACAGGATGTTGGGGTCGACGGCCAGGCCGCGCGCCACTCCCACGCGCTGCTGCTGCCCGCCCGAGAGCTGGCTGGGGTACCGGGTGGCGAGGGAGCGGTCGAGTCCGACCGTGTCCATGAGCTCGAGCGCGCGCTCGTGAGCGGCCTTCTTGGCGACGCCGTTCAGCCGCGGCACCGTGGCGATGTTGTCCACGACCCGGCGGTGCGGCAGCAGGCCGGAGTTCTGCATGACGTAGCCGATGCGGCGGCGCAGCGCCACGGCCGGGAGCGTCGAGATGTCCTCGCCGTCGATCTCGATCGTGCCGCCCGTGGGCTCGATCATGCGGTTGATCATCCGCAGGATGGTCGTCTTGCCGCAGCCGGAGGAGCCGACGAAGACGGTGGTGCGCCGCGACGGCAGCACCAGCGAGAAGTCGTCGACGGCACGGGTGCCGTCCGGGTACCGCTTGCTCACTCCGCGGAATTCGATCACGCCTGTGCCTGCTCTCGCTCCGCCGTTCCGGGCCTGTCCCGGGTCGGGAACCTCGGGAACCCGGCTGTCAGCAAAACATCATTCGGAGACTCCCGCCAACCGGATGGCGGAGTGTTGCGGGAGTCGCCGGGAAGAGCTAGGGCCTGTTGAACAAGAGATCGCCGTCGCGAGCACGGCCTGGTCGTGCGAGCTGCAAGGAGGAAGCCGAAGGTCGATGCGGGCATCGACCGAGGATTCCGACGCCGCAGATCGTGCGATCAGGCCGAGCGGAGCACGCGAGATCGTGTTCAACAGGTCCTAGGGGGCGACCGCATCGAAGCGCAGGAGCACCTTGCCGGAGCGCGACGCGTCCCGGGCGACGTCGAACGCCTCCGCCGTGTCCTCCACCGCGAACTCGTGGGTGACCACGGGATCGACGACGAGCGATCCGTCGGCGAGGGCGGCGATGACCTCGTCGATCTCGTCCGCGAAGCGGAAGGAGCCGACGAGCTCGAGCTCGCGGGTGATCGCGAGGGAGACCAGCACGGGCTGCTCGCCGGTCGGCAGCAGCCCGACCATGACGACCCTGCCGCCCCGGGTCGCTCCGCGGACGGCCGACATCAGGCCGCGGGCGCTGCCGGACGACTCCAGGACCACGTCGGCGTCCACGGCCGCGACCGCGTCCGCGTCGGTCGCGAGGAGGGTGCGGTCCGCGCCGACCGCCCGCGAGATCGCGAGGGGCAGCTCGTGCATGTCCACCGCGACGATCTCCCCCGCGCCGTGGTGGCGGAGCACGGCGACGATCAGGGCGCCGATCGGACCGGAGCCGATCACGAGGATCCGCTTGCCTCGGACGTCACCGGCGCGGCCGACCGCGTGCCAGGCCACGCTCGCGGGCTCGACCAGCGCCGCCTCCCGGAGGCCGAGTCCGTCGGGCAGGACGCGGAGCATCCGCGTCGGCAGGGCCACGCGACGCGCGAACGCGCCCGCCGTGTGCGGGACGCGGGCGGCGCTGCCGAGGTACGTGGCTCCGGGCGCGATGTTCGGGCGGTCCTCCGGCCAGCGGGTACCCGCCGCGTCGGGACCCGGTGTCGCCGGGTGCACCGCCACCGTCGCGCCGACCGCGGGACCGCTGCCGTCCGCGGCGGCCTCGATCACCGTGCCCACCACCTCGTGTCCGAGCACCATCGGCTCGCGGAGGACGGACTCCCCCGCCGCTCCGTGGGTCCAGTAGTGCAGGTCGGAGCCGCAGACTCCGCCGAAGGCGATCGCCACCACGGCGTCCGAGGGCGACGGGTCCGGCTCGGGCAGGGTGTCGACGCGGAGGTCGTCCCGGCCGTGCGCGACGACGGCGAGATTGGGGGTGCTGATGGTCATGGGTGCCTCCTGGGATCGGTGGACGAGCGGGCGGGCGTCAGACCACGACGGTCATGCCGCCGTCGACGAAGATCACCTGGCCGTTGACGAAGTCGGACCCGCTGGAGGCGAGCCAGACCGCCGGTCCGACGAGGTCCGCCGTGGTCCCCCAGCGGTGAGCCGGGGTGCGACCGAGGATCCAGCCGTTGAACGCCTCGTCGTCGACGAGCTTCTGGGTCATCTCGGTGTGGATGTAGCCGGGTGCGAGCGCGTTGATCTGCAGACCGTGCGCCGCCCACTCCGCGGTCATCGCCCGGGTGAGATTGCGCAGCCCGCCCTTGGCCGCCGTGTACGCCGCGATCGTCGGCCGGGCGAGGTCGGTCTGCACGGAGGCGATGTTCACGATCTTGCCGCGACCGCGCTCGATCATCCCGCGGGCGACCTCGCGTCCGACGAGGAAGGCCGACGTCAGGTCCGTCCGGATCACGCGGTCCCAGTCCTCGACGGCGAGCTCGAGCATCGGCACCCGGTGCTGGACGCCCGCGTTGTTCACGAGCACGTCGAGCGGCCCGATCTCCGACTCGATCCTTCGGACGCCCTCGACGACGGCGTCGGCGTCGGTCACGTCGAACGGCACCGCGTGGACCGAGCCCGCTCCGAGCAGTCCGGCCAGCTCGGAGCGGGTGCGCTCGAGCGCCTCGGCGTCGCGGCCGTGGAGGACGACTGCGGCGCCCGCCTGGACGAGGCCGATCGCCAGTGCTCGGCCGATCCCCCGGCTGGAGCCGGTGACGAGGACGAGGCGCCCGTGGAGATCGAAGGGGGAGGTCATGGCTGCCTTTCGAGAGGGTGGGAGTGGCGGCGGCCGCGGATCCGCTCCGCGCCGCCGCTGGGATCAGACCAGGGAGGCGACGAGGAAGAGCGCGAGGGCGAGCACGAAGCCGAGCACTCCGATCAGCGCCTGCCCGACCGTCCAGGTCTTCAGAGTGGTCGGCGTGTCCATGCCGAAGAAGCGGCTGACCAGCCAGAAGCCGGAGTCGTTCACGTGCCCGGCGAACACGGAGCCGGCGGCGAGGGCCAGCACGATCGCCGTGAGCTCGACGGGGTTGAGGCTCGCGTCCGCGGCGACCACCGGCTGCAGGAGCGCGGCCGCCGTCGTGAGCGCCACCGTCGCGGAGCCCTGAGCGACTCGGACGATGGCCGCGATGACCCAGCCTGCGACGATGATCGGCAGACCGACCGCGTCCAGCGACTCGGCCAGGGCGTTGCCGATGCCGCTGGCGCGCAGCACACCGCCGAACATGCCGCCCGCACCGGTGATCAGGATGATCGAGCAGACCGGGCCCAGCGCGCTGTCGACGATCGACTCGACCAGGGTCCCGGGCTTGCCGCGACGCCAGCCCAGGAGCGCCATGGCGGCGAAGACGGTGATGAGCAGCGCGATCGGGGTCTCCCCGAGCATCCGGAGGATCTGCACCACCGGGCTGTCGAGCGAGACCACCTCGGCCGTGGCGAGGGCGTTCAGGCCGGTGTTCATGAAGATGAGGACCAGCGGGAGCACGAGCAGGAGGATGATCGTGCCGAGCTTGGGTGCCGACTGGAACCGGTCCGCGTCGTCGTCCCCGCCCGAGCGGCCGGCCAGGATGTCGGGGACGGCGATGTCGTACTTGCGGCCGACGTAGCGGCCGAAGAGGTGGCCCACCACGTACCAGCACGGGATCGCGACGACGAGGCCGAACAGCAGGACCAGTCCGACATCGGCTCCGAGGAGGCCCGTCGCCGCGACGGGGCCGGGGTGCGGCGGCACGAAGATGTGCATGACCGAGAAGGCCGTCGCCGCGGGGAAGGCGTAGAGCAGGAGGGAGCCGCCGAGCCGTCGCGCCACCGCGAAGATGATCGGCAGCATGACGACCAGACCGGCGTCGAAGAAGATCGGGAAGCCCATCATGAGCGAGGCCATCGCGAGGGCCAGCGGTGCGCGCTTCTCGCCGAAGCGGTCGATCAGCGCCTCGGTCAGCACCTTCGCCCCGCCGCTGGTCTCGAGCATGCGTCCGAGCATCGCGCCCAGTCCGACCAGCAGGGCGACCGTGCCGAGCGTGCTGCCGAATCCGCCCGTGAGGACCGAGACGAGCGAGCCCGCCGGGATCCCGGTGGCGACGGCGGTCAGGAAGCTCACGACGATCAACGCGAGGAACGCGTGGATCCGGAAGCGGATGATCAGCAGGAGCAGCAGCGCGATCGCTGCGGCTGCGATGCCGAGGAGCGCCGCGGTCGGCAGCTCCCAGGTCAACTCGAGTTCGGGCATCGTCGTCCTCTCGGGGTCGGTGGCGCTCGCTCGTCCCGGCCGGTCACCGCGACGTGAGCTCGTTGAAACCATACTTCAACAGAGGCGCCGAGCGCCAGAGGTCCCCCGGAGCCGTCAACCCGCGTCATCGGGCTCGACGAGCCCCACGACCTCCGACAGCGTCTTCTCGGCGAGCGCGGCCATCGCCCGGGCGGCGTCCGACCGGCTCCCCCGGGAGACCGCGTCCGCGACCGCCCGGTGCAGCGCGAGGGACTCGCCGTCCGGTCCCGACGGCGTGGCCTCGTGCAGCGTGTGGCCGCGGAGGACCTCGGCGACGACGTCCGAGAGCCGGGCGAACATCTCGTTGCGGCTCATCCGGAGCACCAGCCGATGGAACCGCACGTCGTCGCGGAGGAAGCCGTCGATGTCGCCGCGCTCGGCGCACGACGCCAGCGACGCCGCCAGCGCGGTCAACTCGTCCACCTCGGCCCGCTCGGCGTGGAGCGCCGCGAGCCCGGCCGCCACCGGCTCCACCGCCGTCCGCAGCTCTGTCAGCGACCGGAGCTGGCGCAGCGCCCCGGAGCCGGCCAGCCGCCAGTGGATCACCGCCGGGTCGAGGACGTTCCAGGACGGCATCGGCAGCACCCGGACCCCGATGCGCTTGACCGTCTCGACGAGCCCGAGCGACTGGAGTACCCTGACCGCCTCGCGCGCGACGGGGCGCGACACCGACTGCTCGACGGCGATGCTCTCGAGGAGCATGACGTGACCGGCGGGGAGGCGGCCGGACACGATCGCACCGCCCAGGGCGTCGAGGACGCGCTGATGGAGGACGCCGAGCACCGGGTCAGCCTAGCGAGAGCGGGCCGTTCCTCACTCCCCGACGGGGCCGTAGTGCATCGAGAGGTAGTTGCGCAGCAGCGCCCGGCTCTCGTCGATGAAGCGCTGGTCGCCGTTCGGATCGATCAGGAACGCCCGCGTGAGCAGCGAGTCGGCGACCTCGACGACGACCTCCAGGCGGAAGGACAGCTGCGCGCCCCCCGGCAGTCCGTACTCGGACGACAGGATCTCGGCGAACCGGCGGGCGAAGAAGCCGGCCTCGAACGCCTCGCCGGCGACCTCGGGGGCGTGGACCGTGTCGACGAACCGGATCGAGCGGAAGCCCGCCTCGGTGCGGTGCATGTCGCAGAACGCGTCGACCGCGCAGTCGACGGCACCCCACCACGTCTCGGGCTTCGTGTCCCGGATCTCGGAGATGACCTTCTTGCGGAAGCGCTCGAGCGCCCGCTCGCGCAGGGCCTGGAGCACGGCGATCCGGTCGGGGAAGTAGCGGTACACGGTGCCGATCGCGGCACCCGCGCGCTCGGCGACCATGGCGGTGGTGAGGCGGTCGAATCCGACCTCGTCGACGACGGCCGCCGCGGCGTCCAGCAGCGAGGCGAGTCGTGCGGCGCTGCGCACCTGCACGGGCTCGTTGCGGACCTGGGGGGATTCGCCGAAGGGTCGATCCACGAGATTTCCTAGAGGCACGGCGGGCTCCTTCGCTGACGGTTCTTACAATCGTACGCACGCGCACACGCCGTCCGCGTCACTTCGCCGAATGTCCCTCGTGTTCCTCGCCCCCCGATGGGCGACGGCCGCAGGACGAACCGCCCTCATCAGGAGGACCCCATGTGCGGACGCTTCGTCCTCTCGCAGACCACGGCCGACCTCGTCGCCCTCTTCGACATCGACGACGTCGGCGCGGATCTGCCCGAGCCGTCCTGGAACATCGCGCCGACGCAGCGCGTGCCGATCGTCGCCGAGTCGATGAAGGGAGTCGAGGAGGGCAGCCCGCCCCGCCGCCGTCTCGCGGGCGCCCGCTGGGGCCTCGTGCCCCGCTCCGCCGCCGACCCCTCGGCCGGTGCGCCGCTGTTCAACGCGCGGATCGAGACCGTCGCCGAGAAGCCCTCGTTCCGCGAGTCCTACGCCGCCCGCCGCGCGATCCTGCCCGCCTCCGGCTGGTACGAGTGGCGCACGGGCGCGGACGGCGCGAAGTCGCCCGTCTTCGTCTCGCCGGGCGGGGACTCCGTCGTGCTGTTCGCGGGCCTGTACGAGTGGTGGCGGTCCGCGGAGGCGGGCGCGCCCTGGCTGCTCTCGGCGACGATCCTCACCCGCCCGTCGGCCGGCGTCCTCACGGACGTGCACGAGCGGATGCCGGTGCTCCTGCAGCCCGAGCTGATCGAGGACTGGCTCGACCCGCTCGCCGAGCCGGACGGCTCGCTCCTGCGCGCGGCGTCGGACGGTGCCGCGGATCTCGCCGAGGAGCTCGAGGTGCAGCGGGTCGGCGACGCGGTCGGCTCGGTCTCGAGCAGCGGGCCGGAGCTGATCCGGCCTGTCTGAGGGCTCTGCGGTGCGGGGCGCCGTCTGCCACACTGGGCGGATGCCGCTGACGCCCGCAAGCAAGCCCATGAGCGCCGGAGCGGCCGAGGTCATGCACCGCGCCGCACGACTCGAGGACGCCGTCCACCGGTTCCGGATGCGGCGGGGGAAGCGCCGGGGCTACGTCGCCCGGGTGATCCCGTACACCGGCTACGGCTCCACGGGCCAGCTCCGGGTCCTGGCGCGCGTGCTCTACACCCGCCCCACGCCTCCCGGCGCCGCGGAGGAGTCGCCCGTCGAGGGCGTGCGCGGCTGGCGCAGCTTCACGAGCGTGTTCGTGAGCGGAGCGGTGGTCTCGGTCGAGGTGGACGGGCAGCGGCACGACATCGTCGCCGACCGCGGCGGGGTCGTCGACTCCGACATCCCGATCACGCTCGAGCCGGGCTGGCACACGATCACCTTCACCACGGACGACGCCGCACCGGTCGAGGCCCCGGTCTTCATCGTGGACCCCGAGGCCCGGATCGGCATGGTGTCCGACATCGACGACACGGTCATGGTGACGGCGCTCCCCCGGCCCTTCATCGCCGCGTGGAACACCTTCGTGCTGAACGAGCACGCGCGGATGCCCACTCCCGGCATGGCGGTCTTCCTCGACCGCTTCGCCCGTCGGAACGAGGGATCCCCCGTCATCTACCTCTCGACCGGCGCCTGGAACGTCGCCCCCGCGCTCACGCGCTTCCTCTCGCGCCACCTGTACCCCTCCGGCGCCCTGCTGCTCACCGACTGGGGCCCCACGCACGACCGCTGGTTCCGCAGCGGCAAGCAGCACAAGGAGCAGAACCTGCGCCGCCTGGTCGCCGAGTTCCCCGACATGCGCTGGCTCCTCGTCGGCGACGACGGGCAGCACGACGAGGAGATCTACTCGGACTTCGCCCGCGAGCACCCCGACAGGGTCGCCGCGATCGCCATCCGGCAGCTCTCGACCGGAGAGGCGGTGCTGGCGGGGGGCCGCTCGAAGGCCGCCGACCGCTCCCAGACCAGCGGGACGCCGTGGGTCTACGCGCCCGACGGCGCGGGCATCTCGGAGCAGCTCACGGAGCTCGGCCTGCTCTAGACGCTGCGGGTAACGCGAGAGGCCGCCGTCCCCGAGGGGGCGGCGGCCTCTGCCGTTCTCAGACGATCACGCCTGGTGAGCGGCCTGCAGGTCGAGCGTGATGGTGACCTTCTCGCCGATGAGGACGCCGCCGGTCTCGAGCGCGGCGTTGTAGGTGAGACCGAAGTCGGTGCGGTCGATGGTGGTCTTCGCGGTCAGACCGGCCTTGTAGTTGCCGTACGGGTCGGTGCCGAAGCCGCCGAACTCGACCTCGAAGGTGACGGGCTTGGTGACGCCCTTGATGGTGAGGTTCCCGTCGACGAGGAAGTCGTCGCCGTTCGCGCGCACGCCGGTCGACGCGAAGTGGATCTCGGGGTACGTCTCGGCCTCGAAGAAGTCGCCGGTGCGGAGGTGGCCGTCGCGGTTGGGCTCGTTGGTGTTGATGGAGGCGACCTCGGCGGTGGCCTCGACGGTGGAGTCGAGCGGGTTCTCACCGGTGGTGAACGTCGCGGTGAAGCGCTCGAACTTGCCCTTGACCTTGCTGATCATCAGGTGGCGGACGCTGAAGGCGACCTCGCTGTGGGTGGGGTCGATGACCCAGGAGCCGGCCTTGTAACCGGGGATGGAAAGCGTGTCGGTCATGATTACTCCTCGAGAGAACGGTCGTCGCGGGGAGCACCTCCCCGTCCGATACATGCAAGCGTATCGAGGATCCGGCTATTCCATGTAGCTACAACTATTTCTGGCGTGTCGCGGAGACGGACGCCGGGTTACTGATCCCGACCAGCGACACGAGCCCGCCGAGGATCAGCAGGACGGCGGTCGCGAGCGCCGCTCGCGAGAAGCCCCCGTCGTCCAGCGTGTCGCCGACCACCAGCGTCGTGGCCGCGATGGCCACCAGGCCCGCGATGCGCGACACCGCGTTGTTCACGGCGGAGCCGACTCCGCTGTGCTCGCTCCCCACGGCGCCCAGGATCGTCGAGGTCAGCGGGGCGACCGTCAGGGCGAGCCCCAGCCCGAAGAGCAGGATGCCCGGGAGCAGCTGCGTCAGGTAGTCGGCCGGCTCCCGCACGCCCACCATCAGGAGGAAGCCGCCGCCGGCGAGGATCGGCCCGAACCCCATGAACAGCCGCGGCCCGAACCGGGCCGAGAGCGAGCCCGCGTACTGCGAGACGAGCAGCAGCAGGATCGTCGGAGGCAGGGTCGCGAGCCCCGCGAGCGTCGCCGAGAAGCCCAGGCTCTGCTGCAGGAACAGCCCGAGCGCGAAGAAGCCGAACGAGAGCGCGCCGTAGACGAACGCGGTCGCGATGTTCCCGACCGTGAAGTTGCGCGAGGCGAAGAGCGAGAGCGGCAGCATCGGATGCGGTGCCCGCCGCTCCCAGACGACGAAGGCCACCAGCGCCGCCACTCCCACGACCAGCGCGGTCAGCACGAGGGGGTGCGCGACGCCCAGGCGCTCCTGCTCGATCAGCGCGAAGACCGGGCCGCCGAGTCCGACGACGCCGAGAACGGCTCCGACACCGTCGATCGGCACGCGCGTGCCCGCGTCGACGTGGCCGAGGCGGCGCAGCAGCACGATCGTGACGAGGATCGGCAGCACGTTCAGCGCGAAGACGTACCGCCACGAGCCCGCGTCCACGAGGAGCCCGCCGAGCACCGGTCCGGCGATGGTCGCGGTGCCCGTCCACGCGGTCCACGCGCCGATCGTCCGCGCCTGCGCCGCTCCGCGCACCGTCGACACGATGAGGGCGAGGGAGCTCGGCACGAGGATCGCCCCCGCGGCGCCCTGCAGCATGCGCGCGACGATGAGCACCTCCGCCGTGGGGGCGACGGCGCAGAGCAGCGAGGTGACGCCGAAGCCGACGAGGCCGATCATCATGCTGCGCGCGCGTCCGATGCGGTCGGCGAGCGACCCCGCGACGAGGATCAGCGCGCCGAGAGTGATCAGGTAGCCGTCCACCACCCACTGCTGCACCGCCAGTCCGCCGCCGAGCTCGTCGGTGATCGCGGGCAGCGCGACGTTGACGACGGTGCCGTCGAGGAAGGCGACGAAGGAGGCGAGGATCGCGACGACCAGGACCGCCCGGCGCCGCCGCTCCCCCTCGTCGGCACTCGGATCGGAGGCGCTCACGTTCGGTTCCGGCTCATCCGCTCACGGTACTCCCGGCTCCGTCGGCGCGCGCTTGTCGGACGCGTCGCCTACTCTCGTAGCCATGTCTGCGCAAGGAACCGCCCGCGGCGGCGTGCTCGCCCGCGTCCTCGGGATCGTCGGGGCGAGTGTCGCCGGGGGTCTGCTGATCACGGTCGGCGTCACCCCCGCTCTCGCCGTCACCGGCCTCGCCTCGAACAACCCGATCGGGCTGTTCGAGACCGTCCCCGAGTACCTCGAGCTCGGGCAGCTGGCCCAGAAGACCGAGATCTACGCGAAGAACGCCGACGGCACCGACGGCCTGCTCGCCTCCTTCTACGCGCAGAACCGCGAGGAGGTGACGTTCGACCAGGTGGCCCAGTCCGTCAAGGACGCCACCCTCGCGACCGAGGACCCGCGGTTCTACGAGCACGGCGGAGTGGACCTGCAGGGCACCATCCGCGCCGTGGTGAGCAACGTGATCGGCGGCGACCTGCAGGGCGGCTCCTCGATCACGCAGCAGTACGTCAAGAACGTGCTCATCCAGCAGGCCGAGGCGCTGAGCGATCCCGCCGCCTCGCAGGCCGCGTACGACGAGGCCACCGCCACCACTCCGGCGCGCAAGCTCAAGGAGATGAAGCTCGCCGTCGACCTCGAGAAGAAGTACAGCAAGGACGACATCCTGCTGGGCTACCTCAACATCGCCGGCTTCGGCGGGCAGGTCTACGGCATCCAGGCCGCGGCGGAGTACTACTTCTCGACCACCGCCTCCGCCCTGACGCTCGCGCAGGCCGCCAGCCTGATCGCCACCGTCAACAACCCCAACGGGCTCCGCATCGACCTGCCCGAGAACATCGCCGCGAACAAGGAGCGCCGCGACTACGTCCTGGGCCGCATGCTCGAGGAGGGGAAGATCTCGCAGGCCGACCGCGACGCCGCCGTCGCCGAGGAGGTCGTGCCGGCCATCACGCAGACCCCGACGGGCTGCCAGACCGCCCAGGACGCCGCCTTCTTCTGCGACTACGTCACGCGCGTCGTGCAGAACGACCCCGCCTTCGGAGCCGACGAGGCCACCCGTCTCGCGAACTTCCAGCGCGGCGGCTACAAGATCTACACGACGCTGGACCGCGACCTGCAGGCGGTCGCCACGGCCGCCACGAACCAGTGGGTGCCCAAGACCCCGATCGAGGAGGTCAACATCGGCAGCTCGACCGTCTCGATGGAGGTCGGCACGGGCCGGATCCTCGCGATGGTGCAGAACAAGGACTACGACGCGGCCGGATCGGTCAACGGAGAGAACTTCTCGGCGATCAACTTCAACACCGACACCGCGTACGGCGGATCCAACGGCTTCCAGGTCGGATCGACCTACAAGGTCTTCACCCTCGCGCAGTGGATCGCCAACGGGCACACCATCTACGAGACCGTGAACGGCCGCGAGCGCACCTTCGAGGACTTCCCGGCCTCCTGCGCACCCGACGGCGAGTGGTTCGGCGACTTCCCCGTCGGCAACGACGACGACGAGACCGGCACCTTCAGCGTGCTCCAGGGCACGATGCGCTCGATCAACACCGTCTACGTCGCCATGGCCCAGCAGCTGGACCTCTGCGCGATCCGCGACCAGGCGGCCGCGTTCGGCGTCAAGACCGCGTCCGGCGCCGAGCTGCAGTACCTCCCCTCGGCCATCCTCGGCTCGGCCGACCAGATCGCGCCGCTCTCGATGGCGACGGCGTTCGCCGGCTTCGCCAACAACGGCACCGCCTGCAGCGCGATCGCGATCGACTCCATCACCGACGCCGCCGGCAACCCGGTGCAGCCGCCCGTGTCGACCTGCAACCAGGCCCTCTCCCCCGAGCTGACCGCCGTGGCGACCGACGCGCTGCAGGACGTCGTCACCGGCGGCACCGCCGCCGCCTCCGACCCGGACGACGGCATCGAGCACATCGGCAAGACCGGCACCACCGACGACGCGGTGCACACCTGGATGGACGGCGCCTCGACCGAGGTCGCGACCGTCGTCTGGGTGGGCAACATCACCGGGGACGCGTCCATGCGCAACGTCCGGGTGCGCAACGCCGAGACGGGGACCCGGGCCTACGCCTCGAACGTCCGCCACTACATCTGGAACGCGGTGATGACCCGCGCCGACGAGAAGTACGGCGGAGAGGACTTCACCGACCCCAGCGCCGCTCTGCTGAACGGCCGCCAGGTGACGATCCCGAACGTGACCGGCCGCTCGGTCGACTCCGCGACGGACGTGCTCGAGGACCTCGGGTTCGACGTCGAGGAGGGCGGCACCGTCGACTCCGCCGCCCCCGCGGGCACCGTGGCCGGGACCGACCCCGGCGCCGGCACGGCCATCGCGCGCTACTCGAGCATCACGCTGCTGATCAGCAACGGCTCCCAGGTCCCCGCCGCGGCTCCCGAGACGCAGGCTCCTGCGCCGGCCCCGACCGAGACCGCGCCCTCGCCCGCTCCCACCGAGCCGGTCGAGCCCGCGGCGCCGACCGCGACTCCCACCGCCGCTCCGACGGCCACGCCCACCGCGGACGTGACGGAGTGAGCACGGGGTTCGACCCCGCCTTCCTGGGGGCCCCGCTGATCGCGCCGGCGCCGCAGGCGGACCGGATCGTGCGGCGACTCCCCTACACGCACTTCGAGGTGCTGCTGGATCCCCGGCGCCGGCTCGCACTGTCGACCGCGGTCAACATCGACGGGGCGTCGCTCCTGGATCTCGGGCGCGGCGACGACTGGCACCTCGACGACCGGGTGCCCGCCTCCGAGCAGACCGGACCCGAGGTGTACTCCCGCAACGACCTCGACCGCGGCCATCTCGTGCGCCGTCGCGACCCGGTGTGGGGCGAGCCGGCCGAGGCGCGCCAGGCCAACCACGACAGCTTCTGCTACACGAACGCGGCGCCGCAGGCGAGCGGCTTCAACCAGTCGAAGGAGTTGTGGCTGGGCCTGGAGGACCTCGTCCTCCAGTACGCGCAGACCTGGCGCACGCGCCTGAGCGTCTTCACCGGCCCGGTGCTGGCGGAGGGCGATCCGGTCTACCGCGGTGTCGGTGTCCCCCGCCGCTTCTGGAAGATCGCGGCGTGGAGCCCGGACGGCGGGACCCTCGCGGCCAGCGCCTACCTCCTCGACCAGTCCGACCTCGTCGAGCCGATCCGCGAGAGCGCCGCGCCCGGCCTGGGCGCCTTCCGCACCTTCCAGGTGCCGGTCGCCGAGATCGGCGAGCTGACCGGACTCGACGTCTCCTCGCTCGCCGCGGCCGACGTGCTGGGCTCCGCGGGCGTGCGCCCGGGGTCGCCCTGGCGGGAGCTCGCCGACGACGACGACGTCCGCGCGGGACTCGCCGCGCGCTGACGGCCCGCCCGGTCCAGGATGGGGTCATGTCCTCCCCCGTCCTCGTCGAGATCGACGCCTCCGGCACCCCCGTCCTCCGTGATCCCGCGGCCGGGCTCGTCGCGGTCGACGAGCCCGGCTACCTCCGCGGCGACGGCGTCTTCGAGACGCTCGCGGTGATCCGCGGCCGCGCGCACGGCCTCGCCGAGCACTTGGCCCGGCTCGAGGCCTCCGCCGCGGCCGTCGAGCTCGCCCTTCCCGCCCGAGCGGCGTGGGAGGCGGCGGTCGCCCTCGCCGTCGCCGAGCACGACGACGTCGACGATCTGTCCGTCCGGATGGTGGCGAGTCACGCGGAGCCGGCGGCCCGGTGCACCGTGCGCGCCGAGCCGACGGCCGATGCGAGCGCGATGCGACGCGACGGAGCGGCCGTCGTCGTGCTCGACCGGGGCTACGCCCGCGGGGCGCAGGAGGCGGCCCCCTGGCTCCTCGGCGGCGTCAAGTCGACCTCGGGTGCCGTCACCCGCGCGGCCCTGCGGGAGGCGCGTCGCCGGGGAGCCGACGACGTGGTCTGGCGGACGAGCGACGGGCAGCTGCTCGAAGGCGCCACGTCCAGCCTGGTCCTGCTCTCGGGCGGAGCGCTGCTGACGCCGTCCGCCGCCGGCAACGGGATCCTCGACGGCACGACGGTCGCCCGCGTGCTGGAGCTGGCCGCGCGGCGCGGTCTCGCGACCGGGCGGCGGGAGCTGGCGGTCGAGGCGCTGAGCGGCGCGGACGCGGCGTGGCTCGTCTCGAGCACGCGGCGGGCCGTGCCGGTCCGCTCGGTCGACGGCGCCCCGCTCCGCCTGGATCGCGAGCTCACCGACGCGTTCGAGCGGGGGCTGCTCGAGGGCTGACCTCAGGCCGCCTCCGCGAGCTCCCTGGCCGTGCAGGGACCGACGCCCGCCGCCTCGGCGTCGCGCAGGTCGTCCACCGTGTCCACGTCCAGGCGCAGCGTCGACGCGCGCGGCACCTCGAGCACGCGGCAGCCCGCATCACGGTGGCGGCGCAGGGAGTCGGGGCCGAAGGCGGGCGCGATGCGAGCAGCCGCCCCGACGAGGAGGGCGGTGGTGCCCGTCCCCGCCCGGTCGGCGACGACGGCCGGGAGCGCCGTCGCGAGAGCGAGAGCGCCGTCGAGATCGGCCGCGACGAGTGCGGGCAGGTCGCCCGTCAGGGCGACCACGGGAGCGCCGGGGGCGAGACGGAGCGCCGCGTCGACGCCCGCGGTCACGGCGGGGTCGAGCGCTCCCGGGTCCTCCACGAGCACGAGGTCGGGATGCCGCACGGAGGCTCGCGCGGCGGCTGCCGCGTCGGACGTGACCAGCACGAGCAGGTCGACTCCGGTCGCCGCTCCCACCGCCGCGAGCGTGTCGAGCAGGAACGCCTCGGCGAGGGCCGACCGGCCCTCGTGCTCGAGGCGGGTCTTCGACGCACCCCGGCCCTTGAAGACGACGACCGCGCTCCAGCGAACGCTCACTCCGACGCCTCGCCCCGGGCCGCGACGGCCGCCGCCCAGCCCTCCGCGTACGCCTCGTCGGCACCGAGCCGGAACATGTCCTCGGGACCGGTGCGCGTCAGGGTGCGCGCGCCCGGGGCGTCGAGGCCGGTCACGAACCTGCCGAGGCCGCGGACGACGGCGACCGGGCGCCCGCTCGACTTGCCCTTGACCAGATCGCCCAGCGCCGCGATCTCGTCGGCCACGGCCGGCATGGTGACGCCGAGGGTGCGCCCGAGCGCGTCGACGGCTCCGCGCAGGTCGTCGACGACGTGCAGCCCCGCCGCGCCGATCGCGGCGTCCGTCTGCCCGACCCGCCAGGCCCGGCCGAGGGTGTCGCTCACGACCACGCCGACCCGGGCGCCGAGGCGCTCTCGCAGACCGGCGCAGAGAGCGCGGGCGGACGCGTCGGGATCCTCGGGGAGCAGGAGCACGGTGCCCTCGGCCACGTTGCTCGCGTCGACTCCCGCGGCCGCCTGGACGATGCCGAGGCGGTTCTCGACGATGCGGGTGACACCGTGGGCGTGGGCGCGGGTCGCGACGACGCGCACGGTCTCGGCGGTGATCGCGTCCTCGCGGTCGATCGCCGCGACGACGCGCCCCTCGGCCTTCGAGACGATCTTGCTCGTGACGACGAGCACGTCCCCGTCGACGGGACGGTCCTCCTCAGCGGCCTCCTGGACGGCCGCGAGGATCAGCTCGAGCAGGTCGTCTCCGGGCGAGACCTCGGGGATCCCGTCGAGGGCCCAGGCCTGGACGCGTGTCGCACTCACCCGTCCATTCTCCCCCGCGGCGCGCCGATCGGCCGACGCGGCGGCGCTCAGGCGGTGAGGTAGGCGGCGACCGCCGGCGGCACGTAGGGCGCCACGTCGCCGCCGAGGCTGGAGACCTGGCGGACGAGCGAGGACGAGACGTGCGCGTGCGCGGGGTCGGGGAGCAGGAACACCGTCTCGACGTGCGCGAGGTTGCGGTTCACGATGGCCATCGGGGTCTCGTACGCCACGTCGACCTGCGAGCGGATGCCCTTCACCAGGATGCTCGCGCCCACGTCGACGCAGTAGTCGACCAGCAGGCCCATGCTCCAGGACGCGACGACGATCGAGCCCTCGATGCCGGCCTCCGCGATCGACTGCTCGATCAGGGCGACCCGCTGCGAGATCGGCAGCAGGGCCGTCTTCGCGGGGTTGTGCACGACCACCACGTGCAGCTCGTCGACGAGGCGCGCGGCACGCTCGATGACGTCGAGGTGACCGAGGGTGACGGGGTCGAACGAACCGGGGACGACGGCGATGCGGGCCATGCCGACAGCGTACCGGCCGGTTCCCCGCCCCCTCCGGGCGTCGGCGTCACCCGTCAGGGGCGATCAGCTCTTCGCCAGGAACTCCCGGTCGCGGTCCTGCACCCGGCGCTCGAGGGCTGCACGGAGCCGGTCGTGGGCCGCGAGCGAGGGGTCCTCCTCGAGCAGGCGCTCGGCCAGCGCGCGCGCCTCGACGATGAGGTGCGCGTCCTGCACGACCCGCAGCAGGCGCAGGGAGGAGCGTCCGCCCGACTGCGAATCGCCGAGCACGTCGCCCTCCCGGCGCAGCTCGAGGTCGACCTCCGCGAGCTCGAAGCCGTCGAGCGTCGCGGCCACGGCCCCCACCCGCTCGCGCGCGATGGTGCCCGCCTCGGCGGCCGTGACGAAGAGGCAGACCCCGGGCACCCCGCCGCGGCCGATCCGGCCCCGCAGTTGGTGCAGCTGCGAGACGCCGAAGCGCTCGGCGTCCAGGACGATCATCATCGAGGCGTTGGGGACGTCCACGCCGACCTCGATCACGGTCGTCGACACGAGCACGTCGATCTCCCCCGCCGCGAAGGAGCGCATGACGGCGTCCTTCTCCTCCGTCGTCATGCGGCCGTGCAGCGCGGCCGAGCGGCGGTGCTTCAGCAGCGCGTGCGAGCGGACGCCCTCGAGGGTCTGGGCCACGGTCGAGAGCGGCGTGGCCGCCTCCTCGGGCGCGGTCGCCGCCGCCCCCTCCGCCGCCTCGCCGGGCTCGATGGCCGGGCAGACGAGGTAGATCTGGTGGCCCTTGCGGATCTCCTCCTCCGCCCGCTCCCACGCCCTCGCGATCAGGCCGGGGGTGTCGGTGAGGGACACCACGTGGCTCGTGATGCCGGGACGACCGGCGGGCAGCTCGCGGATCGTGGACGTGTCGAGGTCGCCGAACACCGTCATGGCGACCGTGCGCGGGATCGGCGTCGCGGTGAGCACGAGCACATGCGGCGGCACGGCGCCCTTGCGCCGGAGTGCGTCGCGCTGGTCGACCCCGAACCGGTGCTGCTCATCGATGACGACGAGGGCCAGGTCGTAGAAGGTCACCTTGTCGCCCAGCAGCGCGTGCGTGCCGACGACGATCTTGGCCGTGCCCGACACGATGCGCAGCAGCGCCGCGCGCCGCTCGGCCGCTCCCAGACCGCCCGTGAGGAGCGTCGGGACGAGGGCCGTCGACAGCTCCGGGCCGAGCGTCCTCACGATGGAGCGCAGATGTTGGCCCGCGAGCACCTCGGTCGGCGCGAGCAGAGCGGCCTGGCCGCCGCTCTCGGCCGCGGCCAGCATCGCGCGCAGCGCGACGAGCGTCTTGCCCGACCCCACCTCGCCCTGCACCAGTCGCGACATCGGGCTCTCCCGCGCCAGGTCGTCCGCGATCTCGGCGCCGACGGAGCGCTGATCGCTCGTCAGATCGAAGGGGAGAGCGGCGTCGAAGCGCTCGAGCCAGCCACCGGGCGCAGGCACCCGGGGTGTCGCAGGAGTCGCCCGCGCGGCGGCGCGGCGCTCGAGCAGCGCGAGCTGGAGGAGGAACGCCTCGTGGAAGCGCAGCGTCTCGCGCGCCTGCGACTCCTCGCCCTCGCGCGCCGGCCGGTGGATCAGCTCGAGGGCCCGGCCCAGCGGCATCAGCGAGCGGCCCGCGCGGACCGGCTCCGGCATCGGATCGGGGACGTCCCGCAGGCCGTCGAGGATCACGCCGATGGCCGCCTGCAGCTGCCAGCTCGAGATCGCGCTCGTGGCGGGGTAGATCGGGATCGGGCGCTCCGCCCAGTCCTTCGCGAGCGCGGAGCCCTTGTCGGCCTCGGCCGTCGCGGCCTCCTCGTCCTCGAAGAGCCGGTAGTCGGGGTGCGTGAGCTGCACGGTCTCGCGGAACATCGACACGCTCCCGGCGAAGATCCCCCGCACGCCCCGCCGCAGCTTCGCCGCCCGCCACGGCTGCCCGAAGAAGGTCAGGGACAGCGTGCCGGTGCCGTCCGAGATGATCACCTCGAGCAGCGAGCCGCGGCGGTTGCGCATCGGCCGCTCCCGGACCTCGCGCACCTCCGCCACGATCGTCACGCTCTCGCCGACCGGGAGCCGGGAGAGCTCCGTCAGCTCACCGCGCTGGGCGTACCGCCGGGGGTAGTGGCCCAGCAGCTCGCCGACCGTGCGGTAGCCGAAGGCCTTCTCGACGGCCGCGGCGGTGCGCGGGCCGACGACCGGCGCGAGCGAGGCGTCGAGGGGGTCCGGGATCACCTAGCGATCATAGGTCGACCCTCGGACGTCCGACGCGGGAGAACGCGCCGAGCGCCGAGCGCGGGAGCACCGCGGCGAAGGCGCGGCGGGGAGTTCCCGCGGCGGCGCGCAGCGCCCGCACCACCCGGGCGCCCGCGATCCAGCCGGAGGCCTCGACTGCGGGTACCGGGGCGTACCGGGCGCGCTCGACGGTGTCGCGGAGTCCGCCCAGCGCCCGGCGGGCGTCCGAGTCGTCGCCGAGCGAGTCCCCGATCAGCGCCTCCTGCGCACGGGGCGAGTCGGTCTCCTCCACCGGCACGCCGAGATCCCGCGCACTCGCGAGCACCTCCGCCCAGGCCGCCTCGGCGGAGCCCGCCTCCGCAGCGCGTCGCCGCAGCGAGCGCTGCACCACGCGCAGCAGCCAGGGCACGAGCAGCAGGAGCAGGAGGAGGACCCAGGCGGTGACCGCCGGAGCCGAGGGGCCGACGACCGTTCCGGCGGCTCCCGGAGTCGCCGTGGCCGTCGACGCGGTGGGAGTCGGGGTCGCCTCCTCCTCGCTCTCCTCCTCCGGCGCCGCGCTCGACGAGGCGCCGGGGGTCGAGCCGGTGGACGACGTCGCGCTCGGCAGGGTGTACGAGGCGGGGGCGCCGCGGCTGGGCGTGGGCTCGAAGGGCAGCCAGCCGACGCCCTCGAAGTAGAGCTCCGGCCACGCGTGCAGGTCGGAGGAGAGCAGCCGGTAGCTCGTCAGGTCGCTGTCGGCCGACGGCACCACGGATCCCGGCTGGTAGCCGATCGCGAGCCGCGACGGGATCCCGAGCTCGCGGGCCATGACGGCCATCGCGGAGGCGAAGTGGACGCAGTAGCCCTCGCGCACCTCGAGGAACGACTCGAGGACACCGACGCCGTCGCCGTCGTAGCCCTCCTCGGCGGGAGTGTCCTCCGAGTAGGTGAAGGCGGAGGAGCGGAAGAAGGACTGCAGCTCCCGCGCCTGGTCGTAGGCGCTCCCGGCCCCCGCGGTCACCTCGGCCGCCGTCGCGGCGACCACCGCCGGGACGTCGTCGGGCAGCTCTAGGTAGCGCTCGAGACCCTGACCCGCGGCGGGCGCGGCGAGGAGCTGCTGGGGGTCCGGATCGAGACGGAGGGCCTCGACGGCGTACTCGTCGCCCGCGCGGGTCGTCGCGTCGCCGCGGATGGACCCGTCCTGCACGTCCTGCAGCCAGCCGTCGCCGATGCCCTCGAGCGCTGCCACCGGATACGGGACAGGGAGCCACTCGCTGCGCAGCGTCTCGACCGAGACCTCGACCTCCTCCGTCTCGCGCGGCACGCTCTCGGCGAGTCCCTCCGGTGCGATCGGGGCCTCGATCGGCGCGGTCTCCTCCGTGCCGCTCGGCGCCCAGTTCTCGCCCTGGAAGTCCGAGACCGTGAGCACCCGGAGGTACACCGGCAGATCGGAGTCGGTCGCGTAGCGGAGCACCGTGACCGGGTTGGGCCGCCGCAGGTCGTCCCCGAGGGCCACCACGGGATCGATCGAGCCGTTGAACAGCGTGCCCGAGACCCCGGAGGAGGAGGGAGCGCGGACGTACCCGGTCGCCGAGCCCGCGAGTACTCCGGCCGCGACGACGACCGTGCCGACCACGGCCACCGACGGGAGGGCCGCGGCGAGCGAGAGCCGCCGTGCGGGCGCTCGTCGCTCCGGGCGCGATCCCGCGACGAGGACCCCCGCGTAGGCGAGCGCGGTGAGCACGAGGCTCGGCCACGACACTCCGCTCGGGTCGATGATCGCGGGGACCGCGACCAGCGCGAGCAGGAACAGCCCCGAGAGCGCGGGCAGCCGCACCGAGAACGCGAAGAGGTCGGCCGCCCAGGCGAGGACGACGACCCCGCCCACGAGCAGGAACGCGATGCCGCTGTCGGCCACCGCCGGCAGCCCCTGCTGCGCGATCGAGGTGAAGCCCGCCTGCGCGAGGTCCTGCGCCTCGGCGATCGCCGCGGGCGTGGGGAGGAGGAAGAGGAGCGCGCGGGCGGGGACGAACATCGCCGTGAGCACCACGGCCGCCGTCAGCGTCCCGAGCACCGGCGGGACGACGGGATGCGCGCGGAGCGCCCGTGCTCCGGCCGGCACGGCGAGCACGACGGCGACCGCGAGGGCGAGCTGGACGAGCCAGCCCACGCCCTCCAGGAGCCGTCCCACCCCGGAGGCGGCCGCGACCAGCGAGGCCCAGAGCAGGAGCGAGAGCAGCGCCGAGCCGGCCCGCGGATCGCTCTCGGTTCGGCGGCTCATGCGATCGCCCGCAGAGCGAGCGCCCGGGACCAGGCCTCCTCGACGCTCGTGCCCGCGGTGGTCGCCACGGGGTACCAGCCGAGCGACGCCAGTGCGCCCGCCTCCTGCTCCGTGCCCTCGACGAGGAAGGCGACGGCGGGGCGGGCGTGCGAGGCGAGCGAGGCGAGGGCGTCGAGGTCCTCCTCCTGCAGCCGCGTCAGCACGGCGAACACGGGGCGCGCGCCACCGGCCTCGCGCATCTCGGCCGTGATGCGGGGGACGGCGTCGCCGGAGTCGGACGCCGGTGCCAGCTCGGCGAGCCTCAGGAGCACGTCGTGCGCGACCTCGCGCTCGTCCTCGGAGTGCTCGATGCCGGGACCGGCGCCGGTCTCGACGAGGTGGGTCTCGAATCCGCGGTCGAGGAGGTGCACGGCGATCGAGGCGGTCATCGAGACCGCCCACTCGAGCCGGTCGTCCCCGCCACGCGAGCCCGCCCGTCCGGAGGCCCCGAGGACCCGGCTCGCCCGCGACTCCAGCAGGATCCACGCGTGCGGATCGGTGTTCTGCTCGTCCTGGCGCACCATCAGCTCGCCCGAGCGCGCGCTCGCACGCCAGTGGACCCGGCGCATCGCGTCCCCCGGGCGGTAGTCGCGCGGGATCACGTCGTCGGTGCCGGAGCCCGCCGTCGCGTGGGCCACGGGACTGGATCCGCCCGCGCCGAACGCGTCGAGCACGTCGCTCTCGAGCGGCACGGCGCGCGGAGTGACGACGAACGGCTGCGCGGAGCCGACGACGCTCTCGCGCAGCGCCATCCCGAGCGCCTCGCTCCGCACGATCCGGAGCGGGCCGAGCCGGTGGATGCCGCGTCGCCCGGCGGGCAGGCGGTAGCGGGCCCGAACCCGGCTCGTCCGCTGACCCGCGCCGGCGATCGGAGGAAGGCCGAAGCCTCCCCGCGCGGCGGCGCTGTCCGATGCGGCGCCGTGCTCGAGGCGGGTCAGCCTGTCCTCGGCGCGGGCGGCCGACCGCAGCGGCGCGCCCCGGTTCTCCAGCACGACGTTTACGTCGACGACGTCGCCGACCGCCACGACCCGCGGGGCGAAGCGGCGCTGGACCTGCAGCACGGGGGTCGTCACGGCCAGGGAGAGGACGGCCCCGAACGGCAGTCCGAGCAGCACGAGGCCGAGGAAGAGGAGCTCGCGGAACTCGACCAGCGGAGCCGCGACGATCGCCGCGGTGCCCAGCACCGTGAAGGTCCACCCGCGCAGGGTCAGCGCGACGCCGCCGAGCGCGGGGAGAGATCCGATCCGCGAGGAGGGGCCGTCCTGGCCGCGCCGCTCAGTCGCCACGGCCGCTGAAGGGCACCGGTGTCGACGCCAGGATCCGCTGGACGATCTCGGTGACCGAGTGGGAGGCGCTCGTCCCGGAGCGACCCGGCAGGCGGGTCGCCGGCAGCAGCCGGTGCCCGAGGACGGGGACCGCGAGGGCGTCGATGTCGTCCGGCACCACGAAGTCGCGGTCGCTGATGGCGGCCAGCGCCTTCGCGGCGGCAATGAGCTGGAGAGTGGCGCGCGGGCTCCCACCGAGCCGCAGCTCGGGGTCGATGCGGGTGGCCTGCATGATCGCGACCACGTACTCCTGCACGGGCGGCGCGACGTAGACCGTCTGGACGTAGTCGATCATCCGCTCCAGCTCGTCGCGGGTGATCACCGGGCGGAGGGCGTCGAGCGGGCTCGCGGCGTCGCGCGTGCGGATCATCTCGAGCTCCGCCCGCTCGTCCGGGTAGCCGAGCGACAGCCGCGCCATGAAGCGGTCGCGCTGCGCCTCCGGGAGGCTGTAGGTGCCCTCCATCTCGACCGGGTTCTGCGTCGCGACGACGGCGAACGGGCGCGGGAGCAGGTGGGTGATGCCGTCGACCGAGACCTGGCGCTCCTCCATGCACTCCAGCAGGGCGGACTGCGTCTTGGGCGACGCGCGGTTGATCTCGTCGCCGATGAGGATGTTCGCGAAGACCGGTCCGGGCTTGAACTCGAAGTCCCGGGTCGCCTGGTTGTAGACCGAGACGCCGGTGACGTCCGACGGGAGCAGGTCGGGAGTGAACTGGATGCGCGCCACGCTGCCCCCGACGGAGGCGGCCAGCGACTTGGCGAGGACCGTCTTGCCGGTGCCCGGAACGTCCTCCATCAGCAGATGGCCGCCGGCGAGGAAGACGGTCAGCGCCATCGAGACCTCGGCGTCCTTGCCGTCGATGACGCTGGTGAGATTGCGCAGGATCGCGCGGCAGTGGGCGGTGAACTCCTCTCGCGACATCGGCGCCGCCGCCGCGCTCGGACCGGCAGGAGCGCCGACAGCGGCGAGGGTGTCATCGAGGGACGTCATGATCCTCGATTCTCTCAGTCTCGAACGGGTGACGGGCGGTCGGTCCGAGCGGTCTCCCAGCCAGGAGCCGCCGCCTATGCTCGGGACGGTGACCAGGATCATCTCCGGATTCGCCGGATCGCTCACTCTGAAGGTCCCGCGCGCGGGCACCCGTCCTACCAGCGACCGCGTCCGCGAGGCCGTCTTCTCGGCGCTCGAGGCCCGCGATGCGCTCGACGGAGCGACCGTCCTCGACCTCTACGCCGGTTCCGGCGCCCTCGGTCTCGAGGCGGCCAGCCGCGGCGCCTCCTACGTCGTGCTGGTCGAGCGGGACGCGTCGTCCGCCCGCGTCATCGACGGCAACGCCCGCGCCCTGACGGCCGCGGCGACCGCCAATCGGCTGTCGAAGCCGCGGATCGAGGTGGTGACCTCGTCGGTCCGCTCGTTCCTCGACCGCTCGGCCGGACTCCTCGTCGACACGGTGCTCATCGACCCGCCCTACGACCTGAGCGAGGACGATCTGGCCGCCGATCTGGGAGCAGTGCTGCCGCTCCTGCGCGAGGACGCCGTCGTGGTCGTCGAGCGCAGCACCCGCAGTCCGGAGCCGGCCTGGCCGGTCGGGCTCGAGCGCGAGCGCCGGAAGGACTACGGCGACACGGCCGTCTGGTACGCCTCTCGGCCCGTCGCCGACTGAGCGCTCAGCCCGACGCGCCGTCCCAGCCCGCGTAGGGGTCCCAGCCTCCCCGGTCCTCCAGCGGCACCCCGCCCAGCCGCACCTCGGGTGCGCCCTCCCGCACCCGACCGAGCGGAGTGAAGCCGGTCGGCAGCACCACGTCCGGCGGGAAGCACGCGAGCATCGCGTGGTCCTCTCCCCCGCCCAGGACGAGTGCCCGGGCCAGCGCCGCGTCGACGCCGTCGACCACGAGGAGTCCGGCGGCGTGCGCGTCGACGGCCGACGGCTCCAGGTCGAGGACCGCTCCGCTCGCCCGCGCCATCCGCCGGGCGTCGAGCACCACGCCGTCCGAGACGTCCATCATCGCGGTGGCCGATCCTCCTGCCGCGATCCCGGCCGCGATGGGGGACGTCGGCCGCAACTGGGCGTCGAGCAGCAGCGGGAAGCGCTCCCGGAGGAGGCGGGCGAGTCCGACCGACGGCGCCCCGTCCTCCTGCGCGCGCTCGAAGAGCAGCCGCAGCGCGAGTCCTGCCTCGCCGAGCACTCCGGCGACCGCGAGGACGTCGCCGGGGCGCGCTCCGCTGCGCAGCACCGGCGCCCGCCCGTCGAGCGACCCGAAGGCGGTGATCGCGAGCGTCAGCGTCGCGGAGGCGGAGAGGTCGCCCCCGACCACAGCGCAGCCTGGCGCCATCGCCGCGCAGCCGGCGGCGAGGCCGTCGGCGATGCCCTCCAGCACGTCGACGCCGAGGTCCTGCGGGGCCGCGATCGCGACCACGAGCGCCGTCGGCCGCGCGCCCATGGCCGCGACGTCCGAGAGGTTCGAGGCCGCCGCCTTCCAGCCCAGATCGAACGGCGTCGACCAGGCCAGCCGGAAGTCAGGACCGTGAATCATCATGTCGGTCGTCACCACGAAGCGGCCGTCCGGTGCGCGGAGCACCGCGCAGTCGTCGCCCGGGCCGACCAGGGTCTCGGAGCCGCCGTCCGGCGCCGCCGCCGCCAGCCGCGAGAGGACCCTCGCGAGGACCTCCCCCTCGCTGAGTGCAGCCAGGGTGGGGCTCTGATCCGGTGCCATGGTTCACACGCTAGCCTGGCTCGCGATGTCCCCCCGCCGCCTCGCCAGCCCCCTCGCAGCCCTCGCCACCGTGCTCCTGCTCGCCGGCTGCTCCGCCCCGGTCGCGCTCGAGCCCGCAGACGACGCGACGAGCGCCGACTGCGCCGAGGTCTCGGTGCGGCTGCCCGACGTGGTCGCCGACCAGCCTGAGCGCGAGACGAACGCGCAGGGCACGGGCGCCTGGGGCACCCCCGCCGCGGTCATCCTCCACTGCGGAGTCCCGGTGCCCGGGCCGACGACGGATCTCTGCGTCTCGGTCAGCGGAGTGGACTGGATCATCGACGAGAGCCGCGCGGACGAGGACGTCTACACGCTGACCACCTACGGTCGCGATCCGGCCGTCGAGATCACCGTCGACCAGGACCGCGCCTCCGGCACCTCGGCCGTGGTCGATCTCGCCGACGCCGTCTCCTACCTGCCGAAGGTCGGCGAGTGCACGAACGTCTCCGAGACCGACACGCTCGATCCCAGCGGCACGCCGACCGGCTGAGCGCCGACCGGCTCGACTCCACCCGCTGGGCTCCGTCGTCCGGGGCTCCGACCGGCAGAGCTCGGAGGGCTGGGCTCCGGTACGCAGGGCTCAGAGGCCGAGTGCGGTCCGCACCGTCCGCAGCGCCTCGTCCGGGGCCACTCCGAGCGCCCGGATGCGCGCCGCGAACGCGACCGCAGCGAGCTGCGCCTCGTGCTCGGCGCCCTCGATCCCTCCGGCGACGACCGTGCCCGCGCGTCCGCGCGTCTCGACCACCCCCGCCGCCTCGAGCTCCTTGTACGCGCGCGCGACCGTGCCGGGAGCGGTGCCGAGCGCCTCGGCGAGGGCGCGCACGGGAGGCAGGCGCGTGCCGACCAGCAGCTCCCCCGCCGCGATGCGCTCCGCGATGCCGTCGCGGATCTGCTCGAAGGGCGCCTGGGCGCCCGGCTCGATCCGCAGCCCGAGGGCCGCGTCGCTCACGCGACCGCGACCGGACGGCGCTCGAGCGCGAGCTCGATCAGCTCGCTGATGAGGTCGGGGTAGTCGACACCGCTCGCGCCCCACATCCGCGGGAACATCGAGATCGGGGTGAAGCCCGGCATCGTGTTGATCTCGTTGACGACGAACCCGTCGGCGGTGAGGAAGAAGTCGACCCGCGCGAGACCCTCCGCGCCGATGGCGTCGAAGCCGCGCACCGCCAGCTCGCGCATCTCGGCGAGCTCGGCGTCGGTGAGGTCCGCCGGGCAGACGAGCTCGATGCCCGCGGCACCCAGGTACTTCGCCTCGAAGTCGTAGAAGCCGCGCCCCGAGACCACGATCTCGCCCGCGACGGAGGAGCGCGCCGGCTCGCCGCGCCGGCCGCCGAGCACGCCGATCTCGACCTCGCGGCCGACGATCGCGGACTCGACCAGCACCCGGTCGTCGTGCGAGAAGGCCTCGTCGAGCGCCGCGGCGAGCTCCGAGCGCGCCTCGACCTTGCTCACGCCCACACTCGAGCCCGCTCGCGCGGGCTTCACGAACGCCGGGAGGCCCAGCTCGTCCAGCGCCGCCTCCGCGTCGCCGGGGGCGCTGCGCCACTCGGACTCGGACACCGTGTACCAGGGCGCGACAGCGATGCCCGCCGCCCGGAGCACCGTCTTGGTGAAGTGCTTGTCCATGCCGAGGGCGGAGGCGAGCACGCCCGAGCCCACGTAGGGCAGGCCCACGAGCTCGAGGAGCCCCTGCACCGTGCCGTCCTCGCCCCACGGTCCGTGCAGGATCGGGAACACCACGTCGACGTCGCCGAGCGACTCGACCGTGCCGTCGGCCCGGGTCACGGTCAGCTCGCGCGAGAGCGCCGACTCCGGCCAGTGCACGCGGCTCCCGTCGTCCTGCACGTGAGGCAGGGCGGCGGCGTCGAGCGCGAACTTCCCGGGGCGGTCCTCCTCGAGCACGAACGCGCCGTCGGTGGTGATCCCGACCGGGATCACCTCGAAGCGGTCACGGTCGATCGCCGTCAGCACCCCTGCCGCCGTGGCGCAGCTGATCGAGTGCTCGCTGGAGCGCCCCCCGAACAGAACGGCTACGCGGAGCTTGCTGGTCATCGAGGTTCCTCTCACCCTGTGGCTCGTCCGAATCCGTGGTCAGGTGCGGCGCGATGTCCTTCGGGTCGAGAGTACCGGCGAGCACCTGCGACACCTGCTGGACGATGGGCATGTCGACTCCTCGGGCGCGTGCCAGCTCGAGGACGGGGGCGACGGAGGCGAGTCCCTCCGCCGTCTGCTGCATCGACTTGACGACGTCGGTGAAGCTGTAGCCCTGGCCGAGCAGGCGCCCGGCCGTGTTGTTGCGCGAGAGCGACGAGCTCGAGGTGGCGATCAGATCGCCCAGACCCGCGAGCCCGGACATCGTCTCGGGGCGGCCGCCGTACGCGACCGCGAAGTCGGTCATCTCGGCGAGACCGCGCGTGATGATCGACGCCTTCGTGTTCTCGCCGTAGCCCACGCCGTCGACGATGCCGATCGCGACCGCGATCAGGTTCTTCAGCACTCCGCCGAACTCCGTGCCGATCACATCGGTGTTGACGTAGGAGCGGAAGTAGCGGTTGGTGGCCGCGAGGGCCACCTCCTGCGCGGTGACGAGGCTCTCGGAGGCGATGACGGCCGCCGTGGGCTGCTCCTTCGCGATCTCGAGAGCGAGGTTGGGGCCGGAGGCGACCGCGATGCGGCTCGGATCGATCGGCAGCATCTGCGCGATCACCTCGCTCATCCGCTGCCCGGTGCCCTTCTCCACGCCCTTCATCAGGCTGACCAGGATCGTGCGCTCGGTCAGGTGCGGCGTGATCGCCTCGAGGTTCCCGCGGAGCGACTGGGACGGGATCGAGAGGTACACGTGGTCCGCCCCCTCCAGCGCCTCCTCGATGCGCGGGGTGGCGCGGATGTTGCGGGGCAGATTGATGCCGGGGAGGTAGTCGCTGTTGCGCTTGGCCTCGGTGATCTCGCGCGCCAGCTCGCTCCGGCGAGCCCACATCACGACGTCGGAGCCGCCGTCGGCGAGGATCTTCGCGAAGGTGGTCCCCCAGCTGCCGGCTCCCAGGACCGCGACACGACGGGCCACCGGGATCGGTGCGGATCTCCTACTGCTGGGCGTCAAAGCGTCCCGTCCCCTTCTGGTTGTGCTCGGACGGGTTCCAGCGGGTCGCCGGCGCGGTCTCGCCGCGCAGCTCCTCGAGCAGCGCCGTGATCGCGGCCATGACGACCGCCGAGGCCTCGTTGAGCGTCGCGGAGTCGAGGCTGCGCCCGCGGAACGCGGACAGGTCGACCGGATCGCCGATCAGCACGTCGACGCGCTTGCGGCGGAAGAGGGTGATCTTCTTGGAGTAGCGCCCCATGAGCTGCTGGGTGCCCCAGTGCGCCGCCGGGATCACGGGGAGGTCGTACTGCAGGGCCATCCGCACGGCGCCGGTCTTGCCCCGCATGGGCCAGAGCTCCGGATCGCGGGTCAGGGTGCCCTCCGGGTAGATGATGACCGAGCGCTGCTCGTCGACGAGCGCCTTCGCGGCCTTGAGCGGCTCGCTGCCGCGCACCGAGCCCGCGCGCTCGACCGGGATCTGACCCGAGGCGCGCAGGATCGCTCCGACGACCGGGACCGTGAAGAGCGACGCCTTGGCGAGGAACCGCGGGGCGCGACCGCCCTTCCAGAGGGTCCAGCCCGTGATGATCGGGTCGATCTCGCTGTAGTGGTTCGGCGCGAAGACGAACGCGCCGGTCGAGGGGATCTTGTGAGCGTCGCGGATCCGCAGATCGACCGAGGCGGTCATCACGGGGATCACCGCGGCCGCGAGGAACCAGAAGATGGACGGACGACTGCGTTCAGACACCCGCCCATCCTCTCATCGAGCTCCGCCGGGGGCGTCCGGCCACGCCCGCCCGACGAGGGACCGATCTCCGCGTCAGCGGGCGTCGCGGTAGCGCCACATGGTCAGCGAGCCGAAGACCGCGACCAGTCCGGCCGCCCAGACGAGGGTCAGCACGAGGTCCGCTCCGGGGTCCGCGCCGGCCATCAGCGCGCGGACCGCGGTCACGAGGTGCGAGACGGGGTTCACCTCGACGAAGGCCTGCAGCCAGCCCGGCATCGTCGAGGGGTCGACGAAGATGTTGCTGCCGAAGGTGATCGGGGTGATCACCAGCATGCTCACGCCCATCACGGAGCCGGAGGTGCGCAGCACCAGGCTGAGGAACGTCCAGATCCAGCCGAGTGCGAAGGCGAAGACCAGCAGCAGCAGGACTCCCAGCACGACGCCGACGGCGCCTCCTCCGGGCCGGAAGCCGAGCAGCAGGCCGAGGCACACGGTGATGACGGCCGAGATCGTGAAGCGCACCGCGTCCCCCAGCAGCATGCCGACGAGCGCGGAGGGGCGCCAGATCGGCAGCGACCGGAACCGGTCGAAGACGCCGCGGTCCAGGTCGGTGCGCAGGGTCGTGCCCGTGTACATCGTGATCATGATCACGCCCTGCACGAGGATCCCCGGCAGCAGGAACTGGATGTAGTCGACCGTGCTGCCCGCGAGCGCGCCGCCGAAGAGGAAGGTGAACAGCAGCGTGAACATGATGGGGAACACCGTCACGTCGAACAGCTGCTCCGGCACGTGCTTGATCTTGAGCAGCGCGCGCCAGCCGAAGGTGAGCGACGTCGAGAGCGGACCGGGCGGTGCGGGCCGATCGCCCTGCACCAGCACCGAGAGCAGCGCCTCCCGATCGGGCGCCGTCGCCTCGCTCGTCCGAGTGCTCATGCCGCGGCCTCCTCGCCCGTCGCGTCCTGTGGTCGGCCGGTGAGCGCCAGGAAGACCTCGTCGAGCGAGGGCTGTCCGAGCGAGAACTGCGCGAGGTCGATGCCGGCTCCCTCGAGCGCGGTGAGGCCGCGGGTGACGACCCGGGCGGAGCCGTCCACCCGCGCCGCGAGCGCCGCCGGGTCGGCCTCCTCCCGCACCTCGACGCCGAGCACGGCCTCCAGGAGCCGCCGCGCCTCGGAGCGGTCGGCGGGGTCGAGCACGCGGACGTGCAGCGAGCCGGAGCCGACCGACGCCTTCAGCTCCCCCGGCGTGCCCTCCGCGATCACCCTGCCGCTGTCGATGACGCTGATGCGGTCGGCGAGACGGTCGGCCTCGTCCAGGTACTGCGTGGTGAGGAGCACCGTCGTGCCGCTGGACACCATCGCGCGCACGATGTCCCACACCTCGTTGCGGCTGCGCGGGTCCAGCCCCGTGGTCGGCTCGTCGAGGAACAGCAGCTCGGGTGTGACGACGATGCTCGCCGCGATGTCGATGCGGCGTCGCATGCCTCCGGAGAACTTCTTGACCTGGCGGTCGGCGGCGTCGCCGAGGTTGAACGCGTCGAGCAACTCGTCGGCCCGCCGCGAGGCGCGGGCGCCCGTGTACCCGAAGAGGCGCCCGATGAGCCTCAGGTTCTCGCGGCCGGTGAGGTCCTCGTCGACGGAGGCGAACTGCCCGGTCAGGCTGACCAGGCGCCGGACCTCCTTCGCCTCGCCGACGACATCGTGGCCGAGGACGAGGGCTCGACCGGCGTCGGGGCGCAGCAGGGTCGCGAGCACGCGGATCGTCGTCGTCTTCCCCGCTCCGTTGGGTCCGAGGAAGCCGTGCACGCCGCCGCGCGGGATGACGAGATCGACACCGTCGATCGCCCTCGTCGCCCCGAAGGTCTTGACCAGGCCCTCGGTCAGGATCGCGGGGTCGTCCATCATCGCTCCTCGGCCGCGGCGGCTCCGGCGGGCCGCCCGCCTGAGAATGCGCACACCGTACGCCCGGTCTCCTGCCCAGGACAAGACCGCCCGGACGACTCGGCCGGGAACGACGGAGGAGCCCGACGATGCGGGCTCCTCCGGGTCGTGCTCCTCGTGTGGCCGAGGCGGTGCGCCGACTACGCGTCGAGCGAGAAGTCGGCTCCGAGCAGCTCGAGCTTCGTCAGGAAGTTCTCGTAGCCGCGGCTGATGATGCCCACGTTCGAGACGGTCGAGGTACCCTCGGCCGAGAGCGCCGCGATGAGGTGCGAGAACCCGCCGCGCAGATCCGGCACCACGATGTCGGCGCCGTGCAGCTTCGACGGGCCCGAGATGACGGCCGAGTGCATGAAGTTCCGCTGGCCGAACCGGCAGGCCTGACCGCCGAGGCACTCGCGGTGGATCTGGATGGTCGCGCCCATCTCGACCAGCGCGTCGACGAAGCCGAAGCGCTGCTCGTAGACGGTCTCGTGCACGATCGAGACGCCCTTGGCCTTGGTCAGCGCCACGACGAGCGGCTGCTGCCAGTCGGTCATGAAGCCGGGGTGCACGTCGGTCTCGATGATGACCGGCTTCAGCTCGCCGCCGGGGTGGTAGAAGCGGATGCCGTCCTCGGCGATCTCGAACGCGCCGCCGACCTTGCGGAAGACGTTGAGGAACGTGGTCATCTCCTGCTGACGGGCGCCGCCCACGAAGATGTCGCCGTCGGTCGCGAGCGCCGCGGCGGCCCAGGAGGCGGCCTCGTTGCGGTCGAACAGCGCGCGGTGGGTGTAGCCCTCGAGGCGGTCGACGCCCTCGATGCGGATCACGCGGTCGGTGTCGACCGAGATGATGGCGCCCATCTTCTGCAGGATGTTGATGAGGTCCATGATCTCGGGCTCGATGGCCGCTCCCGAGAGCTCGGTGATGCCCGACGCGCGGACGGCGGTGAGCAGGACCTGCTCGGTGGCGCCGACGCTGGGGTAGGGCAGCGACACCTTCGCGCCGTGCAAGCCCTCGGGCGCCGACATCCGGATGCCGGAGGGCAGCTTCTCGACGATCGCCCCGAAGTTGCGGAGCACCTCGAGGTGGTAGTCGATCGGGCGGTCGCCGATGCGGCAGCCGCCGAGATCGGGGATGAACGCCTCGCCCAGGCGGTGCAGCAGCGGTCCGCAGAAGAGGATCGGGATGCGGCTCGAGCCGGCGTGCGCGTCGATGTCGGCGAAGTGGGCCGACTCGACGTTCGACGGGTCGAGGATGAGCTCGCCGACCTCGGGGCCCTGCTTGACCTTCACGCCGTGGACCTCGAGGAGGCCCTTCACGACGCGGACGTCGCTGATGTCGGGCACGTCGCGCAGCGTCGAGGCGGTCTCGCCGAGCAGCGCGGCGACCATCGCCTTGGTGACGAGGTTCTTCGCCCCCTTGAGCTCGATGCGGCCCTTCAGCGGACGGCCGCCGTTGATCGTGATCCGCTCGGTCATCATCCCCACCCGCGCTCCGGACGCCTTGGCGTCCTGGAGGGCCTTCGCATCCTGCAGAAGTGTGTTCACGCTATTTCACCGGCAATGTCTTGGGCCGCCAGCTCTCGCGACGGGTCTCGAATTCGGAAATACGCGCTTCGTCGCGCAGGGTCAGGCCGATGTCGTCCAGCCCTTCGATCAGGCGCCAACGAGTGTAGTCGTCGACCTCGAAGGGGAAGGTCTCGCCACCGGCGGTGACCGTACGCGCAACCAGATCGACGGTCGGTTCTATTCCCGGCTGCTCGTCGATGAGCTCCCACAGGCGCTCGATCGCCTCCTCGGCGACGACCGCGGCCAGCAGGCCCTGCTTGCCGGAGTTGCCCCGGAAGATGTCGCCGAAGCGGGAGGAGAGGATGACGCGGAAGCCGAAGTCGCGCAGCGCCCAGACCGCGTGCTCGCGGCTGGAGCCGGTACCGAAGTCGGGACCGGCGACCAGGATCTGCGCACCCCGGAACTGCGGCTGGTTGAGGACGAAGTCCTCGTCCTGACGCCAGCCGTGGAACAGCGCGTCCTCGAAGCCGGTCTTGGTGACCCGCTTGAGGAACACCGCCGGGATGATCTGGTCGGTGTCGACGTTGCTGCGCTTCAGCGGCGCGGCGATGCCCGTGACCGTCTCGAACTTCTCCATGATCAGGCCTCCACCAGTTCGCGAGCGGGCTCCAGGTCGGACGGGCTCGACAGCGTGCCGCGGACGGCGGTCGCCGCGGCGACGAGCGGGGACACCAGGTGGGTGCGCCCGCCCTTGCCCTGGCGGCCCTCGAAGTTGCGGTTCGAGGTCGAGGCGCAGCGCTCACCGGGGGCGAGCTGATCGGGGTTCATGCCGAGGCACATCGAGCAGCCGGCGAAGCGCCACTCGGCGCCGAAGTCGGTGAAGACGCGGTCCAGGCCCTCCGCCTCGGCCTCGATGCGCACGCGGGCCGAGCCGGGGACGACCATGACGCGGACGCCCTCGGCCTTCGTGCGGCCCTTGATGACGGAGGCGAAGGCGCGCAGGTCCTCGATCCGGGAATTGGTGCAGGAGCCCATGAAGACGGCGTCCACCGGGATCTCCTTCATCGGCGTGCCCGCCTCGAGATCCATGTACTCGAGGGCGCGGCGTGCGTTCGATCGCTCGTTCGGGTCCTCGATCGCGTCCGGGTCGGGCACGGACTGCGAGAGCGAGACGCCCTGTCCCGGGTTGGTGCCCCAGGTCACGAACGGCTCGAGGGAGTCGGCGTCGAGCACGACCTCGGCGTCGTAGACGGCGCCCTCGTCGCTGGGCAGGGTGCGCCAGTAGGCCACCGCGTCGTCCCAGTCCTGACCGGCGGGCGCGTGCGGGCGCCCCTTCAGGTACGCGAAGGTCGTCTCGTCGGGGGCGACCATGCCCGCGCGGGCCCCGGCCTCGATCGACATGTTGCAGATCGTCATCCGGCCCTCCATCGAGAGCGAGCGGATGGCGGAGCCGCGGTACTCGAGCACGTAGCCCTGGCCGCCGCCGGTGCCGATCTTCGCGATGACCGCGAGGATGATGTCCTTCGCGGTCACTCCCTCGCGCAGCTCGCCGTCGACCGTGATCGCCATGGTCTTGAACGGCTTGAGCGGCAGGGTCTGCGTCGCCATGACGTGCTCGACCTCGCTCGTGCCGATGCCGAACGCCATCGCGCCGAAGGCGCCGTGGGTCGAGGTGTGCGAGTCGCCGCAGACGACGGTGATGCCCGGCATGGTGAGCCCGAGCTGCGGTCCGACGACGTGCACGATGCCCTGCTCGATGTCGCCGAGCGAGTGCAGGCGGACGCCGAACTCCTCCGCGTTGCGGCGCAGCGTCTCGATCTGGGTGCGGCTGGTCAGATCGGCGATGGGCTTGTCGATGCCCAGCGTCGGGGTGTTGTGGTCCTCGGTCGCGATGGTGAGATCAGGACGCCGCACCGGGCGCCCGGCCATCCGGAGGCCGTCGAAGGCCTGCGGGCTGGTCACCTCGTGCACCAGGTGCAGATCGATGTAGATGAGGTCGGGGGTGCCGTCCTCGCCCTTGGCGACGAGGTGGTCGTCCCAGACCTTCTCGGCCAGCGTGCGCGGCCGGACCGCGCCCGCGATCGGGTTCGCGGACTCGATGGAACTGTCGTTCATGACGGGTTTCTCTTCCTCGGAAAGGTGGTCAGCCCACGGAGACACCGCGACGAGGGAGGCCTGTCAGATCGAGGTCTCGTCGCGGCGGAGAAGGAGGAGCCGGCCGAACAGCATCCCCAGACACTACCACCGCGCCGAGGCCGCTCCCGGGAGCGCGACGCGCTAGGACGTGACGAGCATCGCGATGAGGACGGCCGGGACGACGAGCAGCGCCGCGGTGCCCACGACCACTCCCCCGACGACGAAGACGGCCGCCACGGCGGCGCCCAGCATGCCGACGATGCCGCCGCGCTTGCGGGCGGGGAGGGCGTCGTGCTCGAACCACTCGGCGGACTCCTCGTTCGCCGAGTCCGCCTCGTGGCGGGAGGCCTCGAGCAGCTTCGCGGGCAGTTCGGCGAGCATCCGCGCGGCGTGCGACGACTCGTTCGCGAGCTCCCACGGCTCCACGAGGGCGCGCTCGGCCAGCTCGAACGGATCGTCGTCGGTGCGGACGAGAGCGCGCTCGAAGGCCTGCAGCTCCTCGGGCGACGCCCCCTGCTCGACGAGGTAGCCCCAGCGTCCGGCCTCGATCAGATCGCCGGAGCGGCGGTAGAGCTCCGAGAGGAGGACCCGCGGATCGAGCCAGGAGGGATCGGCTTCGACGCAGCGCTCGAGGAGCGACACGGCTCCCCTGACGTCACCCTCGGCGAAGCGCGTCTTCGCGCGATCGAGGGCTTCGGCGGTATCCATCCCTCCAGTATGCCAACGAGGCGGCGGGGGCGGCGCCCCGCGCCCCCTTCGGGCATCACACCTGTTGGAGGGTCACAGCGGAGGCGTCGCGCTCAGCGACGCGGGTCGAGGACCGCGTCGACGACGACGACCGTCACGTTGTCGCGTCCGCCGGCCCGGACCGCGGCGCTCACGAGCCGGCGGGCCAGATCCGCGGAGCCGATCGCACCGCTGTCGCGCTCGGCGAACAGCGCCGCGATGGCCTCGTCGGAGAGCTCCTTCGTCAGTCCGTCGGAGCACAGCAGGTAGCTCGAGCGCGGCAGGACCGGCAGCGTCCAGACGTCGGTCTCGACCTCGTCGTCGGCCCCGAGGGCCCGGGTGACGATGTTCCGGTCCGGGTGCGTCTCGGCGAGCTCCCGCGTGAGCAGACCGGCCGAGACCAGCTCCTGCACCGCCGAGTGATCGACCGTGAGCTGCTCGAGACCGGCGCCGTCCCAGCGGTAGGCCCGCGAGTCGCCGACGTTGAAGAGCGCCCAGCGAGCCGGTCCCGTCGCGCCGGGCAGCACGAGGGTGAGTCCGGTGAGGGTCGTGCCGCAGACCTCTCCGCCGACGTCGAGGCCGCGGACCGCCGCGTTCGCCGCCTCGACCAGATCGAAGACCGCGTCCACCGGTCCGAGGGCGGAGGGGGCGTTCGCCCGGAGCGCGTCGACCGCGGTCGCACTGGCGAGGTCTCCGCGGGCGTGACCGCCCATGCCGTCGGCGACCGCGAGGACGAGGTCGTCGGCGAGCAGGGCGTCCTCGTTGACGCGGCGCACGTTCCCGACGTCGGTGCTGCTGGTCACGCTCAGGCGGAGCACGCCCTGGGGCAGCTCGACCTCGAGGGGCGTCATCCGCGGGTCACTTCTCGTCGGAGGGACGGGTCGCCTCCGGGTCGTGCACGACCTCGGGGTGCCCGTCGTGCAGCTCGATGTGCGAGTGCTCGCGGCGCATCTTCACGAGGCTCGCGAGGGTCGCGACCGCCATGCTCACGATGATCACCGCGAGGGACGTCCAGGTGTCGATGTCCCAGACCGGCACGGGCTCGCCGCCGTTGATGAAGGGGAGCTCGTTCTCGTGCAGGGCGTGCAGCACGAGCTTCACGCCGATGAAGGCGAGGATGAACGCGATGCCGTACTTGAGGTACTCGAGCTTGTCGATCAGGCCGCCCAGCAGGAAGTAGAGCTGGCGGAGCCCCATCAGGGCGAAGATGTTCGCGGTGAACACGATGAACGGGCTCTGCGTGATGCCGAAGATCGCCGGGATCGAGTCGAGTGCGAAGAGCAGGTCCGTCGATCCGATCGCCAGGAAGACGATCAGCATCGGCGTGAAGTACTTCTTGCCGTCGATCACCGTGCGGACCTTCGAGCCGTCGAAGGTGTCCGAGATGTTGACGCGGCGGCGGAGCAGGCGGATCAGCAGGTTGTCGGTGCCCTCGTCCTCGTCCTCCTTGCCGAACGCCTGGTTGTAGGCGGTGTAGACGAGGAACGCGCCGAAGAGGTAGAAGATCCAGCTGAAGCTCTCGATCAGCTGCGCGCCGAGCAGGATGAAGATGCCGCGCAGGATCAGGGCGATGATGATGCCCACCATCAGCACCTCCTGCTGGTACTTCGGCGGCACCGCGAAGCGGCCCATGATGATGACGAAGACGAAGAGGTTGTCGATCGAGAGGCTGTACTCGGTCAGCCAGCCCGCGAGGAACTGCCCCGCGTGCTCGCCGTCGCCGAGGATCAGCATCAGCAGCGCGAAGATCAGCGCGAGGCTGACGTAGAAGGCGACCCAGAGGCTCGACTCCTTCAGGCTCGGCACGTGCGGGCGCTTGTAGACGATCAGCAGGTCGGCGGCGAGGATCAGCGTCAGGCCGATGAAGGAGCCGACGACGAACCAGACGGGCAGATCGAGCATGGGGGCCTTTCGGGAGGAGTGGGTGCGGCGGAGCGGATCCGACGGGCGGTCCTCGCGGGGACGGCCCGGAGCTCGCCCCTCCCGGAGCGCGCGGTGCGGCGTGATCGGAGGGAGCGGGAAGGCCGGAGTGCTCCCCTTCGCGGATGCGATCCTATCGTCGGCGCGGCGCGAGGGGGCGAGGACGCCGAGCCGGATGGTCAGCGCGAGCATTCGACTCTCGAGGGCCGGCCGCTCCCACCGAACCCGGACGAGCCCGTTAACGCAGAAGAACCCCCGGCCTGAGCCGGGGGTTCTTCTGGTGTTGCCGTGGTGACCCCAGCGGGATTTGAACCCGCGTTACCGCCGTGAGAGGGCGACGTCCTAGGCCGCTAAACGATGGGGCCGCGTTTTTGCAACTCGAAGAGTGTTGCACACGGATCAGCATCGATGCAAATCGAGACGGGCGAGCGAGGAGCGTCCCCCTCCTGAGGTGCGGAACCGCGGTGCAATCCTCCGCTGCGACAGCCCCCCTCCGGGGCCGACCGCGAAGGGCGCCCGGCTCCTACGCTCGAGGTCCCCACCCGCTTACCGGCGGGCGCACCACCCCGAGGAGCCGACAGATGCCGATCCGCCAGCACCCCCGATCCCGACTCCTCGCCGCCGTCCTGGCCCTCGGGGTCGCCGCGGCCGCACTCGTCGCCGCCCCGACGGCGGCCGCTGCTGCCGCACCCGCGTCGATCGTCCTCTCCCCTGCGTCCGGCCCGGTCGGGACGAACGTCGTCGTCACCGGTGCCGCCTTCCCGAAGCGGTCCGCGGGCTCGCTCTCGGTGCTCGGCCGCTCCGCCGCCTTCACGACCAACGGCTCGGGCGCGTTCACCGCGTCGATCACTATCCCCGCCGCACCGGCCGGCCCCGCGACCGTCTCGGCGCGAGCCGGCTCGGCGACGGCGACGGCGGTCTTCACCGTCACCGCTCCTCCGGCCGCGCCCGTGATCAGCGGCGCGCGACTCCGCTTCGGGGTCACCACCCCCGGCGGAGCGTCCGCGAACGCCGAGCTCGACGCCGTCGCGGCGCTCGCGGGCGAGAGCCCGTCGATCATCGTCTCGTACCAGGACTTCGGGCAGCCGGCTCCGCTCGCGGATCTGCGCAGCGTCGCCGCCCGCGGGGCGACGAGCCTGATCACCTGGGAGCCCTGGCGCTGGGGCGGCGGCGTCGACCAGCCCGCCTACTCCTCCGCGCGCATCATCGCCGGCGACCACGACGCCTACCTCACGAGCTGGGCGCGGGACCTCGCCGCCTGGGGCTCGCCCGTCCTGCTCCGCTACGCGCACGAGATGAACGGCGACTGGTACCCCTGGTCGGACGGCGTGAACGGGAACGCTCCGGGCTCCTACGCGGCAGCGTGGAACCACGTGCACGCGATCTTCCAGGCGCAGGGCGCGACCAACGTGCAGTGGGTGTGGAGCCCGAACGTGCCCTACGACGGATCGGTCCCGCTCGACACGCTCTTCCCGGGTTCCGCCTCCGTCGACGTCCTCGCGCTCGACGGCTACAACTGGGGCACGGCGACGACCTGGAGCTCCTGGACGTCCGCCGGCGCGCTCTTCGCCGCGGGACTGGACCAGGTGCGGTCGCTGGCCCCCGGCACCCCGATCATCATCGGCGAGACGGCGTCCGCCGAGGCCGGCGGCTCCAAGGCCGCGTGGATCAGCGACCTGGTCGGGTACCTGAACGTGCAGCAGGACGTCGTCGGCCTGGTGTGGTTCCACCACGACAAGGAGGTGGACTGGCGGATCGACAGCTCGCCCTCCTCCGCCGCCGCGTTCGCCGGCGCCCTCGCCGCCCGCCGGGCCTGACGGCTCCGCCTTGCGACCGGGCGGCGAGGGCGGTTAGCTCGGAGCCATGCGACTGACCAAGCTCGAGCACGCCGCCGTCCTCGTCGAGGAGGCCGGATCCCGCCTGGTGATCGATCCCGGTGGATTCACACGCGCCGTCGAGGGCACACCCGAGACCGTCGCCGTGGTCCTCACCCACGAGCACCCCGACCACTGGGCGCCCGAGCAGCTGGAGCGCCTGCGGTCGGCGAACCCGTCGATCCGCTTCTTCGGACCGGCGGGGGTCGCGGCGGCCGCGGAGGGCTTCGCGATCGAGACGGTCGCGGACGGCGACCTCGTCGAGGTCGGTCCCTTCGAGCTGCGGTTCTTCGGGTCGCGGCACGCGGTGATCCACCGCTCGATCCCGGTGATCGACAACGTCGCGGTGCTCGTGAACGGGCGCTTCTACTACGCCGGCGACTCCTTCACCGTGCCGACGGGAGTCGCCGTCGACGTCCTCGCGGCGCCGTCCGGCGCGCCCTGGATGAAGATCGCCGAGGCGATGGACTACGTCCTCGAGCTCGCTCCGCGCCACGCGTTCGCCACGCACGAGATGGTCCTGTCCGAGGCGGGGAAGGGCCTCGGACACGACCGCCTCGGCTGGGCGACGCGCGAGGGCGGCGGCGAGTACCACGCCCTCGAGCCCGGGGACGTGCTCGAGTTCTGAGCTCAGCGAGCGGGCGGCCAGCCGGGAGCGTCCGAGTCGGCGACGCTCGCGAGGTCCTCCGCGAAGTCGAACCGCCAGCGCGCGCTCTCGCCGTTCCGCAGGACACCGGGGAGCCAGAACCTCGCGTCGTCCCACATCCGCTCGAACGGGACGTCGTCCACCGGCACGAAGGACGCGGCGAGCTCGCTCGACTCCGTCACCGCACCCGAGAACCGGCGGCAGAGGAAGACGTGCGACCGCTGGCTCCACTCGGGCCGGTGCGGGAAGCGGTAGTCCAGGACCCCGTGCGCGACGAGGTCGCGCGGCTCGGCGTGCAGCCCGACCTCCTCGGCGAGCTCCCGCACGGCGGCCTGGACCGCGGACTCCCCCGGCTCGAGCTTCCCGCCCGGAGCGACGACGCGGCCCCGGCCGAGCCCCCTCCGCTTCTCCCCCAGCAGGACCTCGACGCCCGCCGGCGTCTCGCGCAGCACGTAGACCACGCACACCTCGGGCAGTGGGGACACTCGGCACCTCCGCTCGCGCGGGCCGGAGGCCGGTGACCGCCGTCGTAGGCTAGCCCGGTGACGACCACCTCCGCGCTCGAGCGCTTCCAGGCCCTGCTGCGGGTCGACACGGTGTCGCACTCCGACGAGTCCGCGACCGACTGGTCGCGCTTCGACGTCTTCGTCGAGCTGCTCGAGCAGTTCTACCCCGCCCTGCACGGCGCGCTGGAGCGCGAGATCGTCGCCGGGCACTCCCTGCTCTGGCGCTGGCGCGGCACCGTCGACGGCGATCCCGCGGTGCTGATGGCCCACTACGACGTCGTCAGCGTCACCCCGGAGGACTGGTCGAGCTCGCCGTTCTCCGCCGACACCGTCCTGCGGCCCGACGGCCGCACCTCGGTGATCGGCCGCGGCGCCCTCGACGACAAGGGCTCGCTCGTGGCATTGCTCGAGGCGGTCGAGGCGGCGGTGCTGCGCGGCGAGCGTCCCGAGCGCGACGTCTACCTCCTCTCGACGCACAACGAGGAGACCGCCGGCGACGGTGCGCCCTCCGTCGTCGCCCTGCTCGCCGCCCGCGGCGTGCGGCCCCGCTTCGTGCTCGACGAGGGCGGCAACGTCCGCCGCGGCATCCTGCCCGGCGTCACCACTCCGATCGCCGTCGTCGGAGTGACCGAGCGCGGAATCATGAACCTCGAGCTGACCTGCCGCGACGCCGGCGGCCACGCCTCCGCTCCCCCGCCCTTCCCGGGACTGCTCGCCACGCAGCGGCTCGCCCGCGCCATCCACCGGCTGACCGAGAACCCGTTCCCGTCGACGCTGCCCGAGCCGATCGCCGAGCTCGTGCAGGCGGCCGCTCCGCACGCCGATGCGGCGCACGCCGTCTGGTACGCCCACCCGCACGAGCACCCGGACGCCGTGATCGGCGCCCTCGCCGCGCACTCCAACCGCTCGGCCGCGATGCTGCGCACCACCGTGGCCGTCACCCAGCTCCGCGGCAGCACCGGCGCGAACGTCCTCGCGTCGACCGCCAGCGCGGTCGCGAACGTCCGGATCAACCCGGGCGGCACCGTCGCGGGAGTGGTCGCCCGGATCCGCGACGTCATCGACGACCCGCAGGTCGAGGTCGAGGTGCAGGTGGCGCACGAGCCCTCGCCGGTCTCCTCGACCGGCGAGCGGGGCGACGGCGGAGCGTACGACGTGCTGCGGTCCGTGATCCACGAGGTCTTCCCGGAGGCGATCGTCGCGCCGTACGTGCAGACCGGCGGCAGCGACGCCCGGCACTTCCACGCGATCAGCGACGGCGTCTACCGCTTCATCCCCTTCGAGATCAGCCCGCAGCAGCAGCTCGGCATCCACGGAGCCGACGAGTCGGTCGAGGTCGACCAGTTCGAGCGCGCGATCGTGTTCTACGAGCGGCTGCTGCACCGGCTCTGAGCCGATCAGCCCTCGTTCCCCCGGTTCGCGTCGCTTCCTGGGAAAAGCGTTCGATGACGCGCCGCGCCGTGTTGGCCCCTCGTTCATCCCGCGATGATGGACTGGCGTCAGCGGGTGCAGTCCTGGATCCCGCGTCGTACCTTCGCTAGTGTCGATGCTGGAACAACCGATTCAGCTCCCGCCGATCGTGAAACCCGAGGATCATGACTGTCCGTCAGGCCGAGTACCCGCGGCCCAACCACTTCATCCTTCATCTCAGCGACACCCACTTCATCGCGGGCGATGGGGGCCTATACGGCTCCGACGTCGACAGCGAGGCGCAGCTCCGTCGGCTCTTCGACGAGCTCGAGGAGTCCGGCGGACGGCCGGAGGCGATCGTCATCACCGGCGACCTCGCCGACAAGGGCGAGCCGGAGGCGTACGCCAAGCTCCGCGCGGTCGTCGAGCCCGCGGCAGCCCGCCTCGGTGCCGAGGTGATCTGGGTCATGGGCAACCACGACGACCGGGGCGCGTTCCGCTCGGGACTGCTCGACCAGCTCCCGACCACGCAGCCCGTCGACCGCGTGCACGACGTGAACGGGCTGCGCATCATCGCGCTCGACTCGACCGTCCCCGGCGCCCACTACGGCGAGATCTCGGACGCACAGCTCGACTGGCTCGCCGAGGAGCTGGCGAGCCCGGCGCCCCACGGGACGATCCTGGCGCTGCACCACCCGCCGGTGCCGTCCGTGCTCGATCTCTCCGTGCTCGTGGAGCTGCGCGACCAGCCGGCGCTGGCCGAGGTCCTCGAGGGATCGGACGTCCGCAGCATCATCGCGGGCCACCTGCACTACTCCTCGACCGCCACCTTCGCGGGGATCCCCGTCTCGGTCGCCTCGGCCACCTGCTACACCCAGGACCTCAACGTCCCGGTCGGCGGCACCCGCGCGCGCAACGGCGCCCAGGCGTTCAACCTCATCCACGTCTACGACGGCACGGTGCTGCACTCGGTCGTGCCGATCGGCACCTCGACGGAGGTCTCGTACGTCTCGGCGAACGAGACCGAGCGGATCCTCGCCGCCGCCGGCGTCGAGATCGCCCCGGCCACCGCGGCACCGGTCACCCGCGACGAGGCGCTCTACCCGCCGCTCGAGGAGCGCGTGGGCGTCAGCGCCTAGCGCACGGCTCGTCGGGCGCCCGCCTCGCGGGCGTCTTCGACGATCGTCGCTCGCTCTTCCTCCATCACGCAGCCCGGATCGCCGCTGTCCCCCGTCCTCCGCTGACCGAACGGCGGGCACCGCGTCCGCCCACCCTCCTCCGCGGGTCGAGCAGCCCGCACCGCACCGCGTCCGTCCACCCTCCTCTGCTGATCGAGTAGCGCGCGCAGCGCCGCGTCCGTCCACCCTCCTCTGCTGATCGAGTAGCGCGCGCAGCGGGCGTATCGGTGATTGCCTTGGTGGTGTCGCGGGGTTCTGACTCGTCTGCGTATCTGACGCGCCTGGCCGTGCTGTCTGGATCTCGAACTGTCGAACCCCGCGACACCGTTTGAAGCG